>LOCH01000141.1 GCA_001516765.1 Vulcanisaeta sp. MG_3
TGAGCCATAGCGACCTGGTTATGCCAAGGCCGGCCTTAAGGTCTAGGAAGTTGAGGAGGGTTAACGTGAAGACTCCAGGTGGACGTAATGTAACTCACTACGAAAAGAGGATTTCCTCAAGGCCTAGGTGCGCAATTTGTGGTAGGCCGTTGAGTGGGATTGATATCGCTAGGGTAAAGACCAAGCATGTGAGGGGGCTGACGGTGTCTAGGCCGTACGGTGGTTATGTCTGCCATAGATGCTTATCACTAGGCCTTAGGTTGGCTGTTCGATTAGCCACAGCGTGATTGGTGATGGGTGTTGTTGCTATTAGTGGGCAGGCCGCCAGTGGCAAGACCACGGTAGCTAAGGAACTGGCTAATAGGTTGGGCTATAGGTTCGTGTCCATTGGGGAACTCTTCAGAAGGATAGCTATTGAGAGGGGGGTTTCCTTGATAGAGCTTCATAAGATTGCAGAGCGCGATTTTAGCATAGATAGGGCTGTGGATGAGGCAGCCATAAGCGAGGCTAGGAAGGGTAATGCCGTTATTGAGGGTCACCTAGCCGCCTGGATCTTGAGGGATGTTGCGGATGTGAGGATTTATCTAAAGGCTGACATAAGCACGAGGGCCAGGAGACTATCGAGCAGGGATGGAAAGACACTTGATGATGCCATCAATGAGGTAAGGATTCGTGAGGAATCGAATAGGAGGAGGTACTTAACCATATATGGAATTGATATCAACGATTTATCAATATTCGACCTAGTGATAGATACAACGTACATAGGTGCCGAGCAGGTTGTTGACTTAGTATATAACTATGTATATAATGTTTTGCGAAGCAAAAATCGTTTTTAACTTGGTAATACGGTACAGGGATTCGATTCAGCCTATTACCTTTCTGTACATCCTAAGCCAGGTATAGATGGATTCACCACCTGCCACATACTTGTCCTTCATCAGCCTGTACGCACTCACGTAACCCCTGTACACCAGGTATGCATAGTAACTGTTGAGTTTTGCCTTAATTACGTTGGGCTTGTCTGACTTAGCCATGAGGAGGGCCATGTGGTATGCGTAGTATTCCCTAGTTTTTACATCACCATTCCACCACTTATCATAGAGGGTGTCGAGAAATCCTAGGTACTCATCTATCCTATCCTTGAATGGATCTCTTACATACTTCGTTAAAACATCCCTTAACTCGTCCTTCCACGTCCTAACCTCCTTCGGCTGTATAACGCTCATCAAATTAATTACTTATTTCACTTTCTATTTAAATCTTTCTCTTTTTCATAAAAAGAGAAAATGATCATGAAACCAACATCAAGGATTAAGGTTAAACTTGACCTCCCAGATCATTCAGTAAATACTGGATGGCTTGGTACGAGTACTTAGCTATCAAATCTAAGAGTGTGTATGATAAATAGCCTAGTTTATAGATTATGTAACCAATGATGTATAATAATTCACCAACCTGCCTATTACCAATACTAAGTATGTAGGACTTAACCTCGGCCTTGAATGGTGTCACTATGGTGTATATCAATGCCAACGCCACTATGACCAGGAGCACCTCGAAGAATATCCTAACGGCACTCATACAATTTAATACTACCCAGCCTCAATATAAAAGATATTGGTAATTTAATTCTTCAATACTAGAGACAACCTAATAGGTGGAGTTATGGTCTTAATCATAACTTTATTCATTAAAAGTCGTTGCGATTAACCCTATGGATTACGATGAGAATCCCAGGTAATGATCCAGTAAAAGCTTATTAACTCAGACCTCATCGTTGTCAACTAATGAGCAATGAGGAGCGTAAGGAGACACGAGAGGAGGGTCTCGCACCAGTGCCACCACAGGAGGAGCTGCTAATAGCCATTGAAAGATACCTAGCGGCAGGTGTTAGGCTTGGGACAAGGGTCTCAAATGCATACCTACAGAGGAGGGGCTTTGTTTTCTCAGTGAGGCCTGATGGGCTTAGGATACTCAATCTTAGGAAGATAGATGAGAGGATTAGGATTGCTGCCAAGATGATTGCCATGTATGACCCGGAAAAGGTTGTTGCCTACTCGGCCAAACCCTACGGTTTTAAGCCCGTGGAAATGTTTTGCAGGTTTGTTAGGTGTAAGGCAATAACCGGTAGGTTTGTACCAGGTACTTTCACAAACCCCAACCTGAACCACTATATTGAGACTGACTTATTGATATCCACAGACCCAAAGGCTGATGCCCAGGCAATCGAGGAAGCTGCAAGGATGGGTATACCAGTCATAGCGCTTGTTGATACGGACACCCCAATATCCTACGTCGACCTAATAATACCCTGCAATAACAAGGGTAGGAGGAGTCTGGCGCTAATGTATTGGTTACTGGCAAGGCAGGTACTGAGAGTTAGGGGTGAACTTAAGGAGAGCGAAGACCTACCTGTTCCGCCCGAGGAATTCGAGGTTAAGGTCACTGTCGAAGGTATATCGTAAGTTACCGAGGTAGTAAGGCGTTTTAAGAACAACTAAGACTTTACCTGTATGCCACAAACAAGAAAACCAGCTGTGGCTGGGTACTTCTACGAGGCACATAGGGATAAGCTCATTGAGCAGATTGAGTGGTCAATAAGACACCCACTAGGACCTGGCCAATTAATTAAACAACCACGTGAGGGGTTCAGGTCTGTACCCATCGTCATCGTCCCACACGCAGGTTATATATACTCAGGCCCTATAGCAGCAATGTCATTCGCCGAGATCTATAGATTTCACAACCCAAGAACATTCATAATAGTCGGCCCTAATCACTACGGTGTTGGCTCCCCAGTGGCTATTTACCCAGATGGTGTTTGGGAAACACCATTAGGTTCACTCGAAGTTGATAGTGAGGTAGCCAAGGAATTAATGAACAAGGTCAAGTATCTAGAGCCGGACGTTTACGCCTTCTCCCAGGAGCACTCGCTGGAGGTTCAATTACCCTTCATACAGTACATATTCGGTAATAACGTCAAGATAGTACCCATAGCCCTCTGGAGACAAACGAAGGACGTCGCCAGAGACCTGGGTAATGCAATCGCTGACGTAATATCAAGCCACGAACCCGGCTCAATAGTCTATGTAGCATCGAGCGATTGGAATCACTATGAACCACACGAAATAACCACTGAGAAGGATATGAGGGCGATAGACCCTGTGCTTAAGCTTGATGAAGACTCGTTCCTTGACGTAATTGAGAGGTACGATGTGTCAGCGTGCGGTTATGGCGCAATAGCCACCGCAATAGTTGCCGCCAAAAAGCTCGGGGTTAAGAACGTGGTATTACTCAGGCATGCAACGTCGGGAGACACCAGCGGGTACACGCTAGAGACAGTTGGGTATGCAAGTATAGCCTTTTACCTGTGAGTAATAATGGCTAAGTAAAATTGAACCCTTAATTACCTTAATCTTTAAATCAGGAGTTCACCATTAAATCAATGCTTTATCTTCCGTACCAATGCCTGGTTCATACGGGCTGCCTTACCCATGTAATCCCAAATCCTTATTAACTCATTAAGCTTAGCGATCCTCTCACCACCTAAGACCCCACTCTTTATTATAGGTGCGCCAAACCCAACAGCTATGTGTGCTAATGTATCATACTCAGTATCGCCAGACCTATGCGAAACCACCGGCACATAACCGTTGGAAACCGCCAGCCTAACAGTATCCCACGCCCTACTTAACGTACCAATCTGGTCAGGCTTTATTATGATACCATTACCAGCACCCTCCTTAATACCCATGGATAGCCTGGACGGGTTTGTTACGAATATGTCATCACCGACTACTAGGCATTTATCGCCAACGATATCCGTCAATTCGGCAAACGACTTGAAATCTTCCTCATGAAATGGATCCTCGACAAACACAAGATTGTACTTCTCAATCAACCCCTTGATAAACTCAAGCTGTTCTTTAGGTGATCTGGTTATACCTTCATTTGTATAGACGTATTTCTCACCGTTCCAGAGATTTGATGCTGCTAAGTCAACACCAATGCCGATTTCAAAACCCACCTTATTACTGACCTCCTTAACGACCCTATTTAATATGTCAAGTGCTGTACCTGTGGAGATTCTTGCAGACCAGGCTCCCTCATCATTACGGCCACCTGTGAATGAGGGATCCACCTTAACAAGCTCCTTAAATACCGACCTATGAACCTCTATGTTGGCCTTCAGGGCGCTGTATATATCAGGGGCTCCGTAAGGCAATACCAGGAATTCCTGAATATCAGGGCCAAGGCCCCTACTATGCTTACCGCCGCCTATCACGTTACCAAGTGGGTAGGGTAAATCCCTGGTGTTAGTACCACCAAGGTGCTGATAGAGAGGTATTTCTAGAGCGTTTGATGATGCCCTCGCAACAGCCATTGACGTTGCCACAGCCACGGCACCACCAATCCTTGAGAAGTTCTCTGTACCATCAATCTCCTCAAGCCTAATATCAACCTCACTCTGTATCGATGCATCAAGACCCATTAGGTCTGGCGCAACGGTTTTCTCAAACGTACTTACTGCCAGGTCAACATCATCGTTTGGAAAATAAACAACCTCATGAGAACCCCTAGACACTCCAGCAGGTGCTGCAGCCTTTCCAAACCCATCCGTTAGGTAAACCTCAACCTCAACCGTTTCCTCACCTCTGGAATTAAACACCTTCCTGATACCCAAATCCTCAATTGTTGTGTCAGGCATCATTCAATGATTAGGCGAGTAGTATTAATGTGTTATTTCTTACGTAAACGTTTACTTTACGTATACATCTCCCTTCAAGATAGCATTAATGACATCAATAACTGGATAGAGTGTGTCTGAATTTATGATAACACGGGCCGTGTTGGCAACCTCCTCACTCAATGGATTATAGGCTATTGAATACCTGGCACTTTTAAGTATTGGTAGGTCCATGTCGCTATCGCCAACGGCTAAGACCTGGTCCCACGTAACACCCAGTTTTCCGAGCAAGTCCTTGATGAAGTCCTTGCTCTCAACATTAACCTTAACCGAGATTAATGAGTAATCCTCATCAAAGATTAATTCATTGCTTATGAAGTAATCAACATAGTCCTTAATCGGCACTTCGGTGTAATTAAGCCCACCGCTCAGGGCGATTACTCTAATGCCATTATTCCTCAGGAGCTTTAGCAACTCCACGGCGCCTTTTCTAAGCGTTACAGGTGGTTCAACCCAAGTCTTAGGAACACCAAACCAAAGCAATGCATCCACCAAAGCCCAATCCCTGTAATTAATAAGCCCTGCCCTATACGCATCCCTATTAATTGTTGCCCAAGCATCAGTACCCAAGATCCTGTGGAGATGCATCCACGCACTCCTGAAGTATGTTAATACTCCATCAACATCTAGCACGGCGGCACGTATCATCACTCAACACCAATGCGCGTACCCTTAATTGGTAGCCTAATTATTAATAAGCCATTTCTATAAACTGCTTGGGAGTTCTCGACCGTAACGGGTACGGGCAATTGCCTAATCAATAGGTACTTCCTACCATCACCCTCAGCCTTAATGAATATCTTATCCTCACCAACGAGCTTCACGGTTATACCCTCCTTGTTAATCCCTGGAATTTCAACCTCAATCACCAGGTAATCATCCTCAACCATCATTGAGTACCTGGGCTCTTTATAATCACCTGTCCAAATACCCTGGCCCTCATAGGCATCACCAATACCTATCCTAATGAATATACCCATATCCATTGATGTAGTGTTTTGCATAGAAGCATTTTTTAAGGAATTAATTATGCCGCGTTGGTGTATGCCCAAAGACTTTAGGGTTTGGTCGCAGAATCCCATATCTAGTCTCGAGATGCGTGTAATTGATAGCAACTCGGTCTTTGTGGGTATTGATAGGCATTTACTCATGGAGAACGCCGGTAGGTCTGTGGCCGCGGTGGTTGTCGAGAGGTACCCAAATGCCAAGAGGGTTCTTGTTGTGGCTGGTTTGGGTGATAACGGAGGCGACGGGCTTGTGGCTGCTAGGTACCTACATTCCTGGGGTAGGGACGTGAAGGTGATACTTCTTGGGCGCATTAGTGATGCTAGGGAGGAGTTGGTTGTTGATAACTTAACGATACTTAGGAACCTGAATATCGAGATCATAGAGGCCACGACACCCTACGACCTATTGGCAAACCAAGAACTTTTTCATCCCTGGGCTGAGGTTATAATCGATGCGATAATCGGAACAGGCATCAGGGGTATTCTCAGGGAGCCCCAGGCCACAGCCATTGAATTAATCAATAAGTCCACCGCCTACAGGGTTGCCGTGGACATACCGAGCGGTTTAGACCCAGATACTGGCGAGGTTAGGGATATCGCAGTTAAGGCCCATGTAACTGTCACAATGCATAGGCCGAAGACAGGCCTCGTTAAGGAGGGTGCTTCACAGTACGTTGGTGAGCTGGTGATTGCTGACATCGGTATACCTGAGGAGGTAGAGCACGTGGTTGGACCCGGTGATGTGTATTACCTAAACTACGCAAGGAGACCTGATTCTAAGAAGGGTGATAATGGTAGGGTATTACTGATCGGCGGCTCTAAGGAGTTCACGGGCGCAATATACCTAGCCGCAAAGGCTGCACTGAGGAGTGGTGTTGATTTATCAATAGTGATGGCTCCTCGAGACGTTGCCAGAGACATAAGGTCTCACGATCCGAGCATAATAGCAATACCCCTCGATGGGGATTACCTGGCGATAAACCATGTTGACCAGATAATGGAGCAGGTGGGTAAATCTCACGTTATCGCCATAGGCCCCGGCCTTGGACTTAGGGAGGAGACTATGAAGGCCGTTGTTGAATTGGTCTCGAGGGCTGTTGATATAGGTAAGAAGGTCGTTATTGATGCCGACGCGATAAAGGCCATTGGTGAATTGAAGAGGCAGGATCTCATTAGGAAGGGTGTTGTTGTAACACCCCATGCTGGCGAGTTCAAGTGGTTAACGGGTATTGACATAACCGTTGATGGGAATCCCTGGTCAAGGGCCCAAAGAGTTAATGACATCGTCAAATCCCTATTTAAGGGTGGTGTGATCCTCCTCAAGGGTAATGTTGACATCATCAGTGATGGGCAGAGGTATAAGCTTAATTTCACGGGCAACCCTGGGATGACCGTTGGAGGTACCGGAGATGTATTAACGGGTGTTGTTTCGGCACTAGCTGTCAAGGTAAATGACGTATTCGAGGCTGCGGCGCTCGGTGCCTTCATTACGGGGCTTGCTGGTGATATGGCTGTTAAGGAGTTTGGTTATCACATAACCCCCGTGGATGTTATAGAGAATATACCAAAGGTCTTCAGGAGACTCATTAATGTGGACTCTATAATTAATGCGTCAATTCATACATCAGCACAGAAGCTACTTAAATAATGAGCTAATCAATGCCGTGGTTAAGTCCGTAACTTTTCTGGCATTAGTAATTTCTGTCTCTCATAAGTGTAGCTCCTTGCCTCTCTAACCATGTTGAGTATATTCAGGGGCGAGGCTCCGGATTTAGCTAGGTCTAGGATGTTTTTGGCTGTGGTTATTAATTTTAAATCATA
>LOCH01000142.1 GCA_001516765.1 Vulcanisaeta sp. MG_3
GAACTGGCAGGCACTAATGATAATCTATGCACTAAACTCCGCAGCTGCATATTACCAACCAGCTCTGCTGGCGCTGATTCTCGATTCGCTTCCACCAAGTCGTTACGCCAGTGGTATATTGATTACATCAGTGATACCGCAAATACCCTGGCTCATATTACCACCACTCGGTGGATCGTTAATAAATAAGTATGGGCTACTTGGAATTAGGATTGCGTACTTAGTGTCTGCAGTTGTATCCCTAATTGTAGCATTAATTAGACAGTACACGATCAAGGAAACCCTAAACAGCACAAAGAGCAGTGTATCCTTCAAGGAGGTCTTGAGGTCATACTACCTATTACGTAGCATTACGGATTTACCAAAGGACTTACTCAGGATATATGTCATGACTCTAATGTTATTCATAGCCTTAATGCCTATGAATACTCTACTACCGATATACGTGGTTTATAGATTAAAACTTAACACGGTCTATTGGGGTTATTTAGTATCGTTATCCTACGCAGTATATATAATGATTAACGTATTACTTGCATTCTATGTCGATAAGCTCAGGAATAAGTTGGTGCTTTGGGGTATAACCACGATAGTGATAGGCAGTATCTTAGGTCTCCTCGATCGTCTGGTCTCAATAATAATTTACCTGGTCCTCCTCCAGGTCGGTTCCCAACTAATGATGACAGCCCTACAAAGTAGGGTGGGTGACCTTGTTAGTGTTGATAGGAGGGGGCATGGCATTGGTTTAATGATAATATTTCAACTACTAGGACAAGCAATCGGCAGCTACCTCTCTGGAACGCTATATAGGCTAACAACAGCATCCCTATTCCTAATACCCCTCACCTTGGCAATAATCATACTAACCCTAAACCTAGCCCCAGGGAGATCAAGGAATAAGTAGGTGCATCAGCGACTCTACTTTCATCACCGCTCAAGAGACCGTCGACTCATCACTCAACTAAATAGTAATCATCTCCTCAATTTAAAACCCTTGTCAACCATGCATGCACACTCATAGGGATATTACTATGCAGAGATTCTTAGCAATGACCACTAATAACACCTTGAGGGTTAGGCTCATAGTAACTAATCAATATGCCCAATAAAGTATTGGCTAAGACCGGAATCTTATTGTTCGAGTTTCACACTAATCTTACCTTAATTCCAAGGTTCGTACATGTGAACAACGTGGATAATCCCCAGCGTGAACCTGATTCATATTCGTTTATCTTACTGACCTCCTCCCTGCCCTAAAGGACAAGGCTGCCCTCGTTGTCACATCTTCCCTATTGCCCCCCTTGTACAAACCAGTTCGCATATACCGCAGCCAATGCATTTATCTTGTTCTATCACGGGCTTCTTGACCAGGCGTATGGCTGTGCAACCAATCCTTAGGCAATCGCCGCAATTGTCGCAGTATTCGTCATTCACGATGTATGCGCGTTTGACGGCTTTTTTAGAGAAGTTTATCACAACAACACCCCGACTCTCGTTAACCCTGATTAAGTCCATTAACGCTGATGTGGGATTTGTTGAGTCATAATTAATTGCAGAGTATTTAATACCATATTTAGTAAATAATTCCGTGAAGTCGCCGCACTCACTCTCATGCCCATTATCTACACTCATGATTATTAGTAATGAATTGTTTGGTTTAATGATGTCCTGCATTTCAGATGTAAATCCTGATTCGCAATCAATGTGCACGGGCTTGCTATGGCTATGATCCTACCGTACTCATAGCCAGATCTTGATAATGCAATAAGGGCAGCCAGTGGGCTTGTTACAATATCGATAACCTGCCCAAAACGTGCTGGTTCGAAGTACGTTGGAAGCATGTCATAACTTGGCGAAAGTCCCTCACTGCTTATGTCGTATGCGTAGGCTGGGTCTAGGATTACAATGGGTACCTCCCCAACCCTCCTATGCCTAGCTATAAACCACTCAATTAGCATTAGTGGATCTCCTGCCCCTCGAAAAAAGAATTCACGCATCACCTCACTCATTAAATCATTATACCATTTAGCCACATCATCCATCATTAACCTCCCCACACCCAACTTCTTAGATAGGAAATCATCAATATCTACTACGTACTTAACATTAGGTAAATTCTTAGGTAGGGGATTCACGTATAAGCTCTTCACCAAAGCATAGCCTGCGAGTTTATCTACCTTATCTTTTAATGAAGGACCCAATGTTGAGCCAGAAATCAACACTCCATCCCCACCCCCCGCCACATTAATACTATCCTGAGCCCTAATCAATAACTCGTTAGGTAATTCCCTACTAAATCCACCAATTAACCGATTCAAACCCCACCTCATCACCTCACCCCAATTCTTATTGAAGGTTGGGCTCCTACGTACAACCTCCAGCCCCTTGGCACCATCAATGCTTAACCAGGGACCTAGCCTAACCACGTATGGCAGCTCAAAGACCTCGCTGTAATCCCTACCCTCCCTAATGGATTGAACCAGGCTTTCCCCATCCCATGGCTCTAGGCATGGTAAACCCATTATTTCACAGAAGGGTCTCACGTCATGTATATCGTAAACAAACACAACCAAGGAACCCCTAACCCTCACCATATCCAAAGCCCCGAGGGAATTAAGGAAGCCTACGTCATCCATTAACACGGCTGTATCCCTGAACGTGCTTGAAAACACCTCAGCCTCCCTAATGGCATCATCGGGCCTAACCCTTACGCTAAACACCTTATTCATTATTATAGAGCCCGTAACCACTACCTCACTGAATGAATTCCTCAAGATGCTAATAATGTGCACAATACTGTTTCTTAAACCTGGCACTGACTCGCATGTTACTTATGATTTAAAAAGTATTATTTTTCATGCGGAATTGAATTAACACTTAAAAACTAGAAAATAGTTAATAAAGAATAGAAGCCATGGGGCAGAAAACATACACTTCCAATGGGCATTATTTGGAAATAATGACAGTTAAAGCTTCAGCACTAGCCCTAGCACTCTTACTAATACTAATATCCACGCACGCCAACGCATTAACACCGGCAGTAAATAGTACGCACTTCGTAATCTACGACCTAGCAAACGCTGGTCAAGCATACGACCAGGAACTGGACAACTACCTTGAGCAAGCCTACTCCCTCTACACATCAAATTTAGGCATGAAAATGGCACCACCATGTAGTGGCAGCCAATACACGGTCTACGTTGTACCAAGCATAAATAACGGTACCGAAGCTGGCATCACAGAGTGGGAATACACGTACTACCCAAATACGGGTCAGATAATAAATGCGTGTATTGCGTACATAAACATCTCCGCAGGGCTTTCAACACAATGGCTCGAGCACACGGCATACCATGAACTAGTCCATGTATCCCAATGGGCTTATGTACAATACACGGCAATACCTCAGGATTACCCGTGGTACATTGAGGCTGATGCCGAGGGTACAGCCAGCTACTATACGAACCAATGCCCGCTGGATCAGGATTACTTCATGTATAATCAATATGAGTATGATCCTTATGACTACTATGGTAAACCAATAATAAACATGTACTACTACTCAGCCTTCATTTACTGGCTAATATCGAACGGTATCGGCCCAGCCACGATAGAGGCTAATGTGTTCGCCGGCGACTCGGTGGTTAATTCATGGTTGGACAACTACTATGTGCAGTACCTACT
>LOCH01000143.1 GCA_001516765.1 Vulcanisaeta sp. MG_3
TACTATACGAACCAATGCCCGCTGGATCAGGATTACTTCATGTATAATCAATATGAGTATGATCCTTATGACTACTATGGTAAACCGATAATAAACATGTACTACTACTCAGCCTTCATTTACTGGCTAATATCGAACGGTATCGGCCCAGCCACGATAGAGGCTAATGTGTTCGCCGGCGACTCAGTGGTTAATTCATGGTTGGACAACTACTATATGCAGTACCTACTATCGATAGTGCATGGACAAGACCTCTGTGGGACAACGTACACGCCCACGTTTCAGACAATAAGCATAGGTGGCAATACGTACACATTCACCGTAAGCCTCCAGGGACTTAGTGCTCAATACTACGAGTTGCAATTACCTGCCTCTGGATCAATTGAGATCTCGACAAGTGGGGGCATTGTGGATAGTAATATACAGTTGAACACAACGATTAGTACCTCGAACACCACACTGTACGTGGCTCTCGTTAACCCAACAACCTCAAGCGAGACTATAACGGTAACGATCAGCTATACACCAGGTATTGTAGCCGAGGTTCTTTATGGGACATATGACGTATTAAATGAAACACTATCCCTAAAGCTGTACATAACTTATGGCACAACACCAATTAGTGGTGATTTATACGTTAACGGTACAATAGTGGCTGCAAGCAATGGTTATGCTAAGGCAGTGCTTACAGGGATAACGTGGGGAACATACACAATCAATATCACATATAATGGCGAGTCCACATTACTAGCAATCACACTGCAGCAACCATCCATGAACCTATTAACGCAGTCAACATTGTACCTAACAAGTAATAGCTTCGGCTATCTAGTACTAAGTGTAAATAATCCTAACGACAACATTGCCATAATTACTAATGTTCAGGTCTCCTCACCACCAAGCCCAATTAATATTTATAAGCCAATGATTTACTTCGAACCACCTAACGAGACCGTACTTCTTAACCCAGGGCAAACAATAATAAAGTTCTACTTCTTCACAAACTCAACAGTAGGCAGTGGCCAGGGTGATCTTTATCTTTATAATAGTCCAAGTACGGCGTTATCGTTGGGTTACAATGTGGTGCCCGCCCAGGTTGGTATTGTTAACGCAACATATTACCTAAATGGCAATTACACGGTAGTGACAACATACGTAAGTGGTTTGGGGACTATGACAGTAACGGTAGATGGTCTATCTGGGCAGGTCTACGTTAACTATAGCACATACACAATAACCACGTTAAGCATAAACTTACCACCCCCATCAATAGCCTTGATACCCAGGGTAGCCCTGCTAGCCCCCAGGTGGGTCCTCATAAACACAACAGTAACCCTTACAGCACAGGAATGCCCAAGCTACCCGGTGTTTTATAGGGCCGTGATTTACGTAAACAATTCAGAGATAGGGAGTATCTCAACGCCCTGTGGTGGGTCAGGGTTTGTGCAGGGAATGCTGAACATGACATACACAGGCCAATCCATAACTCTAGTTATCTCGGGCACTACGATAATGTCGACCATCGTGTTTTCACCGCCGAGTATGAGTGTCGTTGATTATTTATGGAATGTGACTGAAACCTATGAGTATGTTTACGTAAACATCAGTGTACATGGCCCATACCAGTACCTCGTACTGAACCATAGGGTTGCAAATTCCACAATAGCTGTTACCTATGAATTACCATCAAACTACACAATCCTAACAATAAATACCGGCTTCACAAACATAACAATAACTAGACCGACGCCAGAAACATCCATACAATCCCCATGGGTGGCTGTGTATCCGCAGGCAATTGATGTACACATTAATGTAACGATACCACCAGCATTGATGTACCAAGGACCTCTCTATGTTTATTTAAATGGTACACAATCACTAATCACCACCGTAGATCTACCCCCGGGTAAGTCAACCATTATAGACACAGTCGTGAAACCCACGGCCCCTGGCATTTACCTAGTCACCGTAGCCCTAGGGCCTTTGGTCTCGAATAACATTACTGTGGCGAGTGTTGAGTTACTGGGAATTCACGTGGAGTCTAAACCCCTCGTGTTAATTGGGCATCAGGAGTACGTAAATATAACGATTAATGACATACCCAGTATCGGAGCTACCCATCAATGTAACTCTTCGTGGTTGTACAAACGAGTCGATCACGGTTATAGCGAATACATCACTAGCGCTCCAATTTAATCGTGAGTGCCCACTGTACATTAACGCATCCGCTTACACCCTGAGTTCGCAATCGATAAGTTATTGGGATGCCCTAAACGTATGGCTCGGCAATGTCGTTAGTTATTATGACGGTGAGCCTCTAATACTCAACGGTACGGTTGAGGTCTATGCCACATTCTTGAATGGCTCGAGGGTGCCAGCCCCAGTCCTAGTCAATGGGTCAAGCACGTACATCCTGCAATCACCAGGTCCATCAAGCCTACTGCTAAGCATTAACTACCTAGGCGTTGTCAATGAAAGCCTGGTTCGCGTTTTCGTTGTACCGTCAACATACGTTGAGGCAGAGGAGCTCCTTAATAGCCTAGGTAATCCGCAGTTCCTAAACGCCACAATAGCCAGTGCAATAATGAGCGGCGATTGGTCTCTCGTAAATAAGATAGTGACTGAGTACCAAGAGGCATCATCAAGACCCTACGACCCACTGACTCAACTATCAAAGTACTTGCTAACGCAGGCAATCCTTAATGGCAATTTAAATGGACTAAATGCCGCAAGTCTAATACTTAAGTACGAGATGTTAATGTACACCGTCCTCGCCTCAATAATTATCGCAGTAGTGGTTGCGTACCGAGTTACTAGGAAATCACGCAAGTCCTAGCTTGCCCTCATACCGTAACCGTCTATCGAATAGCCTCACCAACAACGCCGTCATTACAAATAATAGGAGTACTGTAACCAACGAAATAATTAATTGGTAAGGTATTGGTATTGGGATCTCGAGATACCCAAGGGCCGATTCGCGCATTAATACGAAGGGGTATGCTATTGGTGAGTGTTCGTTGATGAGCGTCACGTATTTATTGGTCTCGCTTGGTATTAAACCACCCAGTACTGGCATTAGGAACTGCATTATGTTCGTAATGACCCAGCTAGACCTGAGCCTAATAACGAGCATAGCGTATATCGTAGAGATGAGGAGCAGCTCAAAGGATGCCAGCACTATCGAAAGTGCGAGGATTAGTGGGTGGCGGATCTCGAGCACCAGGCCGAACACTATGTAGAAGCTGAAGATTAGTGCGGCGAAGTCAAGCAGTGAGTATATGGCGTAGGCAATGCCCCAACCGATTATGTGGTTTAACAAGCCCCTCGTTATTGACATCAAGCTCTCCAGGATACCCTCGGAGCTCTCCTGAATTAACCCATGCCCGAAACCCCACAACCAGCTTGAGTATAGCGTGAAGGCGTAGGCGGCCCATAGAAATAGCTGGAGGATCTGCCTACCAAGTGATAGTACGCCAAAGCCCCTTAGGGTCAGTATAAAGAATGCGAGCCAGAGTGGTGCCGTGAGCACATTTATCAATATCAGCGACGGCCTAGATAGCAGTAGCCGAAGCCCCCTCCAAACCTCAACGATTAACTCATTAAGTGCCCCTCCTCCTGAAATCTCTCTCGAGGGCTGCATACGTGGTCACACCTAGCGATAGGTATGCAATTGCTGAGAGTACCAGGTTAATCACGAGGTTTAGGCTTGCATTACCTGTGATTTCCATGTACATGGAATAGAATGTTTGGTACATGGGTAGTATGTAAACCAACCCCCTGATCCACCAGGGCAGTACGTATATTGGGTATGTGGCTCCAGAGAGTATCGTCAGTATTGGCGTCACGATATTCGCCACAGTATCTGCATCATTAAGTCTCATTATTATACCCGCCACCAACAACCCAATACCGTAAAGCGGTAGTAGGCCTATGAATAGCGTCAGCAGGGCTATGATTAACTTGACCATACCGACCAGGCCATAGTTTAGGTAAAGTATTGGTAAGGAGGCTATGGTAAACGCACCTATGTTAACCAGGACCATCACCAATGAGGTCCCCAGCAGGATCACGTACATACCCGTTGGACTCACCAGCAGGAATTCCAACCTACCACCACCCCTCTCCTCCCACAGAAACCTAGCCCCTGTCTGCACCATTATTAGTGATAGTATGAGTACCTCAAAACCCAGGAACTGTCTCACGAACACCCTAACGGTTACCCTCGCAAAGAATGATGCTATGAACGCCATACCACCCGCTATGAAGTAAGGTAGCAAAACCAGTAGCACTAAGCCACCTGGCTCTCTACTTATTATCTTCAACTCATTAACCATAACCGCATAGAGGGCGTCTAGCTTACTTACCCTCATTACGAACCACCCTTATGAAGGCCTCCTCCAGTGATGGTTCGTTGATCCTGACCCTAACTACGTTAAA
>LOCH01000144.1 GCA_001516765.1 Vulcanisaeta sp. MG_3
TTGGTACTTGACCCTTGATCACGTAGAAATCCTGTAAAGGCACATACGGTTGATGATTCACTGGATCAGTTTGCCCAACAAACTGACCATTCAACTGAACTATCTGATTATGATTCTGAATTATTGTACCCGCATATTTCCCATTCCATACTGCATTAGTTAATGTTGTTCCGTTGGGTAGTATTAAATCACCTACGGGGTCAGTTTGTCCCTTATAACTTATTGTACCGCTTGGTACAAATGCTTCATAACCACTGGGTGAACCAACGTACTGCACTGGCACTTGGTGAGCAGTGTGCAGTATGAGGACTAAGGCAGCGGCAGCAGCTACAACGACCACGATGCCGATGATTACGTACCTAACCACAGCCACAACACCACCAAGGAACACCCACAACAACCAGCCTTTAAGCATTACGGCTCAACATAACCGCATGTGGGATGGTGGATATGGGCGGCCTCAACAAGCATTGGCTCAAGGTGATTAATACAGACTAGCCTACCCACACACCATACACAAACTAATCGCCATCAACAAACCCAAGAAGCCACTATGGAGACCAACCAATAGCCCCGTGGGGAACGGACCAATGATGCTCCGAGGGTGGGGGCGCGGGGGCTCGACAGATGATGATAGGTGATTAGGGACGCAGGCATGAGGGAAAACGGGCATAAACCTAAACCAATCACATTACCTTCTTCGCCTCCTTGGCCTTATTGTTGACCTCACTATGTAGAGTAGTAGTAGGAGCGTGACTATTAGCAGGAGCATGGTCACTAGTGATTGCGTGATGCCACCGATCTGCCCTTTTTGGGTGCTTGAGTATTCATGGTACCACTGTAGTATTGTGTTACGTACCTCATCCGCTACCACTGGGTTCTGAATTATTATGCCGAGCTCCCTGTTCTGGTGTAATGAAGTATAGTCCAGGTTGATGCTACCTACGTACACGTAATTACCGACAACAATCGCCTTAGCCGTTAGGCCGGGTATCATGACTGCATCCAACTCACCCACCGCATAATCATTCTCCGAGTGCTCGCCAACCAGGACAACCCTCTCGCTGTGCTGTTGAATTAAGCCGTAAAAACCAGAGGATGGGTAAAGCTCCTCAAAGGCCACGTAGAGAGTACCCGGTTGGTTCAGGAGGGCGCCTAAGTACTTGGCGGAGTTTATTGGCGAGACTACAATGCCTGGGTAACCCACCTGCGAGACTGTCTCGTTATAGTAATCACTGAGTATTACCTGCGCAAACACCCTGGCTATGCTCGCATTGTTTATGACCAAGTCAATGCCTAAGTCATGCTCAAAGCCGTAGTAGGTGGGGTTTATTGAGCCTAGTATGACGGTTTCGTTGTCGATGACGAAGACCTTGCCGTGCACGAAGTCGTACATGTAATTAAACGAAACATGGGCCCCCGCACTAACTAGCTCACTCACTGCGGAGTACTCATCCTCGGGTATGCCGCCGTACACGTTCCCCGAGAGGACAACGTAGACGCTAACCCCATGCCTAGCTAGGCCGACCAATTCACTAACCAGGGGTTGGTAGGTCAGTTCGTAAGCCTCAATGTACACGCAGTGCCTGGCGTTACTGAGTGCGTTGAGTATGTAGGTGGAGTTAACGGGACCAATAACCACACCAACCTGGCTCGAGTTCAGGGCTACGAACCAACCCTGGGCGGTGACTGGTACTACTGGTACTGTAAATACTGCTGAAATAACGACCAGAAATACGAGAAAGTTCGTAAGCCTCATCAACAGGGAGACCACGGAAGGACACTTAACCCTAACGCATGAATAACCAATGATACCAACAACCACGAGGGAAGGCTTTTAAATTCAACAAAAACCAAGAAAAACGCCGCCGTAGCTCAGCCAGGAAGAGCAGTAGGCTCCTCGGACCCAAAACAACCACACCAGGTTGCCCACACTTAAGCAACTACGCCTAATATGGCAATAACTGCCAACCATCGAGTCCAAGTTCTACTTTGCGTTGCTTGCCGAGACTTGGAAGTACGTTGGGTTAGCCAGTGTTTTAAAGACTGTTGTCCCAGCTGGTTGGCTTATTGGCTAATTAAACCTTGGCTAAAAGATTCCCTGCCCACACGTGTAGTGACTATTATGTTCGCTTTGGTGGTGGGTAAACGCGTGGTATACTACGCGAGCCACATGCCATAAGCACCAGCTGGTGTTCCCCTGCGTTGCTTGTGGACGGCATGTGGGTTGGGCTGGGTTAGTCTAGTATTGGTGTTAGTTTCCTATTGTACTTCCCGTAGACTATCCCGCGTATTGCCCCTGCGTAGTAGAGCATCAACCAGGCGTTCTCTACCTTACCAGCGTACTCGCGGTAGAACTTCCTAGCGAGTCTAGCGAGCTCGTCAGCCTCCTCTGGTGTCATGTCCTCACCCTTGTCGATAAGCTCAAGGAGCCTTTTCCTCTCCTCCTCCGTGAGTGGGTTTGTCGTGGTGGTTGTCATGTTCCTGAGTGCTGTCTTCAGTAGGTCCACGTCCTCAATTATCCTCTTTCTCCCGAGGTTCTCAACAAGGCTAGACAAGAAGTCACCCAACCCATTCATAACTCTCCTCAACTCGCCAACATCCCTCTGGACGTTGGTTAGCCCAATCCTCAACTCCTCAATGTCCCTCCTGGTGTCCCTCTCGAACTTGTACATGAAACCGACTATGGTGACAATCCCCACCAGGAACTCGATGAGGGTATAGTCCATGCGGGCGCCCAGTCTTTTCACTGGTTGGGGCTTAAAAGTCTGTTGTTTCATGCAGAATGTTGCCCACGCGCTTTAGTGCTAAACATCCGCTCACCCCTCAGTTGCCTAGTGGTTCGCACCGCTCCCCTCGCTGAAGGTGGCTCCTCCAAGGTCCCCCTCGTCAAGCTCATCGGGTTCACCCCACCACTTCACCGAAAAATTAAACACTCCACCATATAGCCATCAACGGGACTACAAACAACTATAAAAACCAAAACTGCCCTTGTGTATGGATACCGCCTACTCCTTAAGCGCTGGCCTTAGCTTCTCTACTTCCCTTAAGTTCTGTGTCTCATTGATGATTACGACGCCGAAGTCGTAAGCGTCCCCATTTAGTAACACTAATGGGCTTAGCATCGATTTCCTCTAGCCTTTGAGTCTCTTTGACGCTTCCCTGTAGATTGGGTCCAGGAATTCGTAGTCCTTAATTATACTTAGCTTCTCCAGGTTGGTGATTATGTTGTGTAGGACGCTTGAGGATATTGTGGAGCCCTCCTCATCCTCAAGGCACCTAAGCACCCTGCCCCAGCTGTTGGAGCCGTTAGCTATGCACCTAAGCACAGTCTCATACCTCCTAGCCACT
>LOCH01000145.1 GCA_001516765.1 Vulcanisaeta sp. MG_3
ATGTGCATTATAGGTTGGCTAAGAGGATTCTTGATTTTGCCAATCAACTAGGTTGATGGGTTGCCTCCAATTCTCGAAACAGGTTCTCTATGGCTATGACCCTAGGGTCATCCTCAACAAGCCTTATTATCCTAATCCTACCAAACTTCCTCTCCTCAGCGATACCAAGCCTCTTGAGTGCCTCGATGTGGTGTTCAATAACCTTATAATTAATCCCTAAATCCCTAGAGAGTCTTGTGATGTTAATCTCCCTATACGTAATCAATGCCCTAATTATCCTAATCCTAACCCGTGATGAGAAGGCGTTCTCTATGAAATCGGTGCTCACGTACCCAACTCACCCCCTACTATCTTCCTCAACTCCTCCTCAAGAGTTGCCAATGGTTCTGATGGTATTGAAATAAGCGTTGTTCTACCCCTCATACCCCTACTAGACGTCCTAGTCTCCACAAATCCCTTCATGTTCAAGTCCTTCAGGTACTCCCACAATTGTGTGTGCTTCCTTGGTTCCTCATTATATTGCTCACACAATATTTGATACTCATTCTCAGCGGTACCGAATGGTATGTATGGTGAATTGGGGTTCTTCATTAAACTCCTGACTATAGCTAACAGGAATATCTTTTCATGTAACGGCAACATTCTCAATTCCTCACTCCTTATTCCCCTGAGCGTATTCTTAATGGCCTCCCTGACATGCTCCGGCAAGATCCTGTCTGAACCTCTCATTTCCGCAATCTTCGCAGACCTCCACAGTATATCGATTGCATACCTAGCGTCTCCTCTATGGTCATTAGACTGCCACTCATCCACACCGGCGACATCCGCTATCATCTCCAGGATTTCCTCATCGTAAGCGCCATCCATTAATGCCTCCTGGGCTCTTGATAGTAATATCTCGAAGATCTGATCCTTCGTGTATGGCTCGAACCTTATTATAGCATTACCAAGTGAGCTTTGGGAGCTCCTGTCCAATTGATCCCTGAATGTGAGGTCTTGACTTATCAGTACTATTCCGAACCTGTACTTATCACCCCTACTCACGTACTCCTCACCAAGCCTTATTAATGTGCCTAATGCATGTGGACCACTATTATTGACAAGGTGGAATACATCGTCGAGTGTGATTATTGCGTAAATGTTCTTCTCCTTAACCACATCAAGTAGGATCTTAAGCATCTCTTCCGTTGAGAAGCCCCTCTTTGGGACTGGTATGTTCAATTGCAAACCAACATCCTTTAGCACCGAAATAAGTGTTCTATTGAGGAAGCAGGACACGTGCACATACCTAACAACCTTACTGGACTGCATCACGTAATTCCCAAACTTCCTGCTCGTGACAGTCTTGCCACTGCCAGGCCTACCAATAAGGATCACCTTTGGATACATCGAACCTGGATTCTCAAGAAACCCGCTGAAGTATGTCTCGAGTTCTTTCAATTGCTCCTCCCTATAGGGTAGCTTACTCGGTATATACTCCGGTGTTAGTGCTGCTTCGTTTTTAAATATCCTAGGCATTTATATTACTTCTGTAGAGAGGTAAAAAATAGTTTTTGGTTACTAGATAATCAATAACCTAGAGTAGACCAAAACTTTCGGTGAACTCTCACATTGAACCTAAACTCTAACGTATACCCTCGAACCTACGTATATGCCAGCCCAATTGCCCAATCCCTCAACAACAACCGCACAATCACTTTCACCCCTAAACACCGCATGAACTCCCTTATTTCTCAGAAAATTAATTATTGCCCTCTCACAGGAATCATCACTAATTGGTGAATTACGTAGCCTGCACCTAACAATGAAGGACCTACAACCACTCCCTAAGTTCCTGCTCACCATGTTGATTATATCATTAAGATTGTTGTAATTACCTTCATCTATTATCGGCACAATAGTTGTCAATGCATTATCGGGTATTGGGGAGTTTATTAAAATGCTGGCAATATCCCTAGAATCTCTTGTGGTCTCAATTAGGAGAACCCCGCGAAATACGGTACCTCTGATATTGATGTTACGATCTATTAAAAACAAATAATCCCTAATGTCCTGCTTTAATGAGTGTTCGAACGATAACTCAACAGTAACTATCACCTTACTAACCATTAGAATTGCCACCCACGTGAATAACTAGCGCCTATTGGACAATGCGCATGCTAACCCAATCACAATATCCTCAACAACCTTAAACGCTGTGAGGGCTGATTTATACGGATTAAAGTAATTATGCACCTCACCACTGGGTCCATACTTCATGGACATGTAGTAATAATGATCGCTCGTTAATAAATACCTCCAGGTCTTATATAACCCATTCCTTCTCATTAGATTGCCAATCGATACAACATGCGCCAACGCGATTTTCTGGAGGTCATTACCCTGCCACGCGCTATCATCCTTCTCAACATCAGCCCAGGAAATCGCATATGGCACATCAAGGTAATCAACGGGATCCTCATTAACCAAGTTCGATGGGTGTATAAACCTCACATCGGCCCTAGCCGCCTCCTTCGGTAACCACTCGAGAAAGTCGAAGATACCACTCTCACGCCAATGATGCTCACCGAAGGTTTCGAAGTCCAATCCTATCAATACGAAATCCCCGGGCGTTGCCCTTATCCAAGCCATGTACTTATCCGCGGTCAATGGCCATTGATCCCACGATCTATTACTAAACCTAAAGCCAACATCGTCAGACAACCTATAATGCCTAAGCAATAACTTAATCTTTGATGTTGGTGATCCATAAACATACGTGGGGCTCCTCCAACCCAACAACCAATCAACCCCCTCAGTCAGCACTATTGACGCACCAGCCCTCTCCATAACCACACCCCAATCATTCCGGTACAGGAATTCCGTATTCTCAAACGCAACAGGTCTTTGTCTAAATAGTGATTCGTAAATTTCCACGTGAGCCTTCAGCTCATCTAGAAATAACTCCTCACTTACGAATGACGCGAGTGAGTGATGGTAGGGCTCGGCAACAAGCTCGATAACGCCGTTTTTCACCAACTCCTTTATTAATTCAATTACCTCAGGTCTCCACATTAGTAACTGGTCGATTAACGAACCAGAAATAGATAAAGAAACCCTAAAGCCTTCGTTAGAAATGTCCCTCATTAACTCAAGAGTTGGTATATAGGATCTCTCGACAACCCTGTTCAGGACCTCCTTATTGACATCGTCATTAAATATCAATGGGCTAATGATCGAGTCATTAACCTCACTTGGCCTTAAGTCGCATAATTTATTAAGTACATTGGGCCTTAATCTCCTCGGTTGGTGCATCTCGAGGAAAAATACGACACCCTTAACCATCATAATCACTCATCAAGCCACTGATACATACTATGTAACTGCCTTATATCATGCTCAACCCTCGATTTAACATTAACCAAAAACTTTATCAGCTCATCAATCATACCGTCAGTCAATTTCCTCCTCTCCTTAATCATGTTTAGGAATTTCGTGATTAAATCAAGATTTATCAACGCATCTATCACGGTCTTGCCATAGATAGACTCATCAACCCCATCACACGTCAATAGTAATTCCTCGGATGATTTCAGTCTATCACCATTCATTAACCTTATAGTTATCCTTATTGAATTATTATTGTTAGCGCTCAAATACAATTTAACCCTGTTTATACTCAACTTAACGCCAATACCCATGGTCAACACCTGGTACCAAGTCATCTCCCTATCAAACCCCAAATCATCACTTACACTAATGCTTGGGCACTTACTACCGTA
>LOCH01000146.1 GCA_001516765.1 Vulcanisaeta sp. MG_3
TCCTACCACCAAACTACACGTCAATATCCATAATCCAGAGGTCAATCACAAATACCAGCATAGACATATTCGTACCCAGCACCTATGGTTATGTCGTAGTTAATAGCGATTATGTAGTATTTACGAGCCCATTATTAATGAGCGTTTATTCAAATACAAGCCTATCATTGAGAGGGGTGGGTGGTTGGTATGTAATTAGTGCTGGTGGTAATGGTACGTATTACCTAGTAATCACCCTAGGCTCCACTAAGGCAATGCCCATTGATTACTTAGTCTACATAAATAATCACGAGGTCACCCAGTGGTTAAGTATGGCTAAGAAGCCGAGGTTAAACGGTGCACTACTTAATGAGTACTACCTAAGCCTATTACTGCTTATGGATGATCAAAACCCCGTCACCGGCGAGTTCGTAGCATCCCCAGAGCCTGTTTATTTCTACTCATGGGTTAGGGACTCATCATTCGCTGCAATGGCATTACAGGAGGCTGGTTATTATGGGTATGCAATGAAGTACTGGTTGTGGATGTGCAGCGCCCAGAACTCAAGCGGTACCTGGTACACACGTTATAACTTCTGGAGTGGATTGCCAGATACCACCTTCGGCATACCCGAATACGACAGTATTGGACTATTCCAACTGGGTGTTTGGCAATTCTATGAATACACCCATAATAAGTCATTCCTTATGACCGTTTTGCCATGCATCAACAAATCATTGATGTGGGAGCAAGGCGCAATCATTAGTAATGGTGGTTTAATACCAAGGGACTTAAGTATTTGGGAGGATAATTATGCATACAATTTCTGGACACAGGCAATAGATGACCTTGGCCTATACGCGTCAGCGAATATATACAGAGCCCTAGGGCTAAACTACACGTGGATACTTAGGTTAGCCAATGAATTAAATGAGACCATACAAAGCCACTTCTACTCGAAGGGCTTCTACTCGCAGGCGTTGATGGAAACAACACTTTATACGAGCAGTGGTTCAGAAACAATTTATGAACCAAATGGCATACCAGACTCCTCAGTTATCCTGCCCATAGCGCTTGGTTGGATAAACCCACATAGTGGGCGGGCTATTAATACCGTGAATAAGGTAGTGAATGTATTACTCGTTAATGGTGGATTGGCAAGGTTTCCGGGTGATGATTACCATTACGATTACGCCCTCTACGATAGCACGGCACCAGACCCACCATGGGTAATAACAACGCTATTCCTGGCCATGTACTACGAGGATGTTGGTAACTCCACAGGTGCCCTGCAATTATTGAGTTGGTGCGTTGAGCATTCACAACATGGCCTATTGCCTGAGGCGGTGGATCCTAGGCTTGGCTATCCGCTACCAACAACATCACCATTGACTTGGTCCGCTGCCATGTATGTTATGGCGGCAATTAATTACAAGCCTAGGCAGGGGTTTGTTTTAACGATAATTATGTTATTGGCTGTGGTTGTGATTATGTTGTCAATAATAATGTTTGTGGTGTACGGTAGATTAAACAAGCCTTATGCTCTCTCCGTTACTCATGAAGACGGTGGGTATCTTTAACTGAAGCTCTAGCGTGAGTGCTAGGTTCATTATCTTGGCTGGTTCCCCGTGAACTAGCATTATCTTGTGGGGTTTGGGCTCCATATTCCTCACATAATTAATCAACTGCCTCCTATCGCTATGCCCTGAAAAGCCGGGTATTGACTCAACCTTCATCTTAATATCGAGCGTAACCCTATCGGAGTAATACCTAACCGTTAATTTCCTCTCACCCTGCTGTATCCTCCTACCCACGGTATTCTCCGCCTGGTAAGATACGAAAATAAGCATGTTCCTCTCATCCTCAGCGGCATGCACGAAGTAGTCCATTATTGGACCACCATTGAGCATGCCGTGTGGTGCAAGTATGACCGCTGGTGGACCCTGGAGTATCTCCATGACCTGCTCCTTACGCTTCTCCGGATCCCTAGCCCTCTCTATGGGCTTAACGTACTCGCTTAGGAATGGGTTGATGCCGTCGTATATCATCTCCCTAAGGGTCCTGTTCAGGTAGTCCGGGAACATTAAGTGCACATTCAGCGTCTCCAGGACCATACCATCCACGTATATCGGCACCTTGGGCAATTGCTTATTATTAATGGCTTCATTAAGCACCAACAGTACCTCCTGAGCTCTACCCGTGCTGAAGACTGGGATCAAAACCTTACCCTCATGCTCTACCGCATGCCTAACGAGCTCCACAAGCCTCTGCTCACTCTCCTGCCTTGGTGGTTGAACATCCTCCTTACCACCGTATGTGCTCTCCATAATCAACAACTCAGCCCTCTTGAACCTATTATGGGCTGGATTCAATAACCTGGTTGGGCCGTACTTCATATCGCCTGTGTATATTATGTTGTATAGTCCATTACCAATATGCAAATGAACAACTGCCGAACCAACCTCATGACCTGCATCATAGAGCATCAACTTCGTGTCTGGCGATATATCGGTTGGATGATCGGCATAATCGAGGGTAATAACGTGATAGAGCGCCGTGGCCAAGTCCTGCCTACTGTATGGTGGTACCCTACCCTCAGACTCAGCCTGCTCGATATAGTCAGTCAGGAGAACCTCCATTAGGTACTTCGTCGGTTCCGTCATATAGACCGGACCCTTATAACCATACTTGAATAGGTACGGCACAAAGCCTATGTGATCCATGTGCGCGTGTGTAATCACCACGGCATCCAGGTTGTCAAGGTCTAAGTCATCTATTAGTGGTACCTCATCCCCTGAGCTTGATGGTTTAACGCCACAATCGAGAAGTATTGAGCTCTCCCTGGTCCTAACCAGTATTGCGCTCCTACCAACCTCCATCTGGGCTCCGAGACCTGTCACCGTGATCCTCGCATCCCTGTAAATAGGCTCCCTGTGTATCCTCATACCAAGCTTCTTCAGGAAGTCAAGTCTCTCCTTGGCTGTGGATAGTTGTATCTGCTTCACGATATCTATGTCGGACCTGGGTAAGTCCTTACCCATCTCAAGGGCAGTTGGTATTATCCAGGGCTTCCAACCAGTCTCGGCCAAAATATCCTTCTCCAACTTACCCCTCTCCCTAACCGGCCTCTTTAGGTATATGTAAACCTCACCGGTTGGTTCATCAACTACGATATCATCGATTACGTTAGAACCAACGCTCTTGGTGACCATGTCCGTGATTACCTTCTTCAACTTATCAACCTCCCTAATCCTGACCTTCGGGTCTCCCCTAATGATTATGTACTTCTTCAACTCCTTAGCCAAGGTCTTTATGTACTCACTATGCTCCATTAAGTACCTTGGATTCATCACGTAAATTATTACGTTGGGACCCTCAAAGTCGACCCTAGAAAACTTTGCGTCCGGCGGTAGGATCTCCATAATCTTCTTCTCCATCTCATCTCTTAAGGAGGGCATAATCAAAACCTCAAGGACGGGACAATGAACAGAAAACCAACTTAAAAAATTATCTCCAAAAACAACAACAGGGAACTAGATGCAGCGAGTAAAACCGATAACTAAAACTTAAAAGCAAACATCAATCAGCAATTACATGCCAAGGGAGGAGTACATAAGGTACAGGTCCTTCGATGGTTCGGAAATAACCGCATTCACAGCAACACCGGAAACGGGCTATAACGCAGCCGTCATAGTTATACACGAGATATTTGGAATAACAGAGTTCATACGAAACGTAGCGAGGAGGTTAGCATCCCTAGGCTATCTATCAATAGCTCCAAACCTATACTCAAGGAGGGCTGACTTGTTTACGGAGCAGAACATCATGAACGTAATGAGGAGGTTCTGGTCACTACCACCTGAGAGGAGGACTGACATCACTGCGATTAAGGAATTCATGAACTCACTAACGCCACAGGAGAGGGAGATAGTGAATGAACTAGTCATAAACAGGGAGTCCACTGAGGAGAGGATGATCAATGACATAGTGAGCACGTACAACTACGTAAGGGACACGTACAAACCACGGAAAATAGGCATAATTGGGTTCTGCATGGGGGTGGATTAGCCTTCGAGGCAATGACCAGGGTGCCAATAGACGCAGGGGTGATATACTACGGAAGAAGCCCAAGGCATCTTGACGACATAGCCAAGGTACGCGGCGCAATACTGGCAATATACGCAGGCGAAGACCCAGCCATAAACCAGGGAATACCGGACTTAATGAGGGCGGTAATAACTTACAAACCACGCTTCGAAATGGCATTCTACCCAGGGACATACCACGCCTTCGCCAC
>LOCH01000147.1 GCA_001516765.1 Vulcanisaeta sp. MG_3
TTACCTTGATCACCAACGGTCTCGGTCTAAACCTATCGATTATCAATTGAGAGCCTGTGTTTCTCGCGAGCCTTATTATTGGTTCGTAATCCTCCCTCTTATCGTTTATGCCGGGTATTATCGGGCCTAGAAATACCCAGGTCTCTATGCCCAGGCTGTTGATACGCCTTAACGCGGATGCCCTAGCCATTGGGTGAGCCGCCATGGGCTCAATCAACCTATAGGTGTCCCTCATCGTAGTTATCGTGAAGCCAACATCAACATCGCTAGAGCACTGACTCAGTAAGTCAATATCCCTAATAATTAATGCGGACTTTGTCTGTATGCTTACGTGGAAGCCTGCGTTGCATAGTATCTCGATTGAGCGTCTCGATAATTTGTATATGGATTCAACGGGTTGGTATGGATCGGTTATTGTTGATAAGCCAACAACGCCAGGCTTGAACCTCCTAACCTCCCTACTCAACACCTGCAAAAGGTTGGCCTTGACGTAAACAACCTCGCCCCACCTCCTGCCAGGCTCTCCTCTCGTGAACTCCATCGCATAGCAATAGGCGCAACCATGCTGGCATCCTAGGTATGGATTTAGGGCATAGTCATACTCGGGCAGGCCTGACTTGGAGAGGGCTATTTTTGACCCTGTATTTCCCTAATTATTGTATTGCCTATGACGGTTTGAGTAACCATTGGTTTATAATCACCTCATTAGCCAATTCATGAGGTTTGACTGCTTGGTTAGTTGGCGTATGACGTAGGATCTGGAGATCCAAGTCTTGATTGGTGTTTTGAGGAACCTCGACGCGTAGGTCAAAGCCTCACCTAGATCATTGAATTTCTCGTAAGGGCCATTAAGCATAGCCCTAACATTCTCCCTAACCCACCAAACGCCGATCGGCAGGTTAAAGCCTGGATAAATCTCACGCCAGAGTATCGCCGCAGCCTGCCTACGCATACTTCGCAAGACCTCTAGGACTGCTATCCTAGCTGCGTAATAGCAACCGCCTATTGATGGGTATTCATCACGACCCCAGTAACCCTCGTAATCAAGCTCGATGACTACATCACCACCCCACAGGTTCCAGGTTGAGCCCGGCCACCATGCCTCTGCCCATTCATAGAGCCAGGTGTGCGGTGCTAGAATTGCTATGAACGTGTTATCCCTAATGTTCCTGACGTACACCCTGTACTCATTAATTAATGGGTAATCGCGCACCTCATCGAGTAGTTTATTTGAGACTTGGGCATCCACAGCGGTGATAGCCCACCTAGTGGGCACAAGCCTTCTCCTGATGCCCAAGCCAAGGGCTCCAACACTCAGTAGCCTGGATATCACGTGAACGTCAACGCCGGATTCATACAACCTCGTCATTGCCTCGGTGGCGTTTAGGTCTGTGTCGCCGTAAACCTTTTCCACAACTCTTGGTGGGGGTGGTAGTGTTGATAGTTTTAGACTCTTGAGTGGTGATGATGGTCCGAAAGGTGGTGAGTGCTCATCAAGTATATACCTACCACTAACCGGCTTCTCAAACGCCATTTCTGACTCGACAGGGCCTTCTGACAATGCCATAACCTGTATGTCATGAAGAATCCTAGGTGGGTTTTTGGCATCATTAACTTTAACGTTGACTGAACCCCTAATTAGTGATAACCTACTCGATACAAAGTCCTCAAGCTTCATGTTGATCCAGGACTTCGGATCCTCCAAATCTCTCGTGTCTCCATGTATTGGTGGTGTTGCTGGGTATATATTGACCCTTGGGTAGCCTATACGCCCAATGAACACGCTTGGCGGTGATGAGCCATCAACATCACTACGACCACCAACACGCCTCAGCACATACCTAGCCCTTAACTCCGTGAGTACAGGGCAGTAGCTAAGTCCGCATAGGTTGTACTCCCCTCGGCATCTAACACAGAGTGCTGGGTTTATTTTCACTACTAAGTAGGGATTGCTTAGGAAATATATAGGCATTTCGAGTAAAGCACTGCCGAAATTACTCGGGTGGTATTTCCCTGAACAACTGGTTTATGTCAATGTTCTCCCTCCTTAACCTATAATATCTAACTGCATGATAAGTAATTAAACCAGCAATGAATAGGGTCGCAAAGAACCCAATTATGTATGCATTTATCTCTGGCGTGAATAGGTAAGCCAGGGGGTTCGCAGCCTCTTGATACGCTATCCATGCGAATAGGACTGTTGTGTAAGTGCCTAGGGCGGCGGTAAGTATTGATCTACTCCTTAGACCAACTATTATTGCCGTTATCGTGATTACCATGAAGTACATTATTATCGTAACTAACGTACTCACATCCATTGTGGCTGTGAGGAGGGGCACAACGCTTAGGTTGTATAGATACATTATCGCTATCGTTACTACCAAATCTAGAGCGTGTGCCGCAATTGGTGTGTGGGTTTTTGGGTTTACGTATGCTAGGGCTGACGGTAATACCCTATCGAAGGAGAGGGCCAGTATGTACCTGGCTATCTGTATTATCAATACGGAAACCACGTTTACATACCACACAAAGGAGCCCAGGGCTATCAACCACTGAACCACCGGGTTTCTAATCGCGAGGATTAGTAGGGCCTGTGGATATGGCGGAGGTAGTGTGCTTGGGTATGTAACTGATGGGGCTAATCCGTAGTATATTGCGAAGAGTCCATTTATGTAGTTAATATTGATTGCGGAAAGAATGAGCCACACACTAATTACCAGGAAGACCGCACTTACTGCATATGCCCCATATATGGCAATGGGCATTGCCTTACCCCTCTTCATCTCCCCACCAATTGATAGTACGAAATTTATGAATGGAAACACATAGGCTAGGTACGGTATTAGATATACAGTGTCCATACTAGCTCCATAACTAGGCAGAGAATGAGTGACCTTCACAGCTTGCATAAGTACGTTTGGGGCAACCTTATTTATTGCGATGATAATCTGTGGCGCTAGCACGTAGGTCAATGCCACGGTTAATGCAAACACCACCAGGCCAAACATGGACAGGGCGGATGCCAAGTATTTACCTGCCCTCACCGATAATGCATTTATGATTATAAGTACCGTGAATATCACAGAGCTAATCATGAATACCATCACAGGGTTGCTCATTAAGGTACTGCCAATAACCGTAAGCGCCCTATCATGGTTTGACAACCCAATTGCGTAAAGTGATGGGGCTAGTCCCGCGGTTATCCCTAGGCTTGTTAGTACTGCGTTAAAGAACATTTGATCTATT
>LOCH01000148.1 GCA_001516765.1 Vulcanisaeta sp. MG_3
GCTGTGGGAGGCATACATCAACGCCACTGGCATGACTTCCGTGACCAACGCCACCATAGGCATATACGCGGCTAACGCAACTGGCTGGTACTACGTGTACAGCGTCAATGTTACGCAGCAGTTCCAGGAGGCCATGGTTAGGATAGTACCGCTGTACGTGTACCTGAGCTATAGCAAGATAAGCAGTGTTGTGCAGTCGCCAACAGAGGTTGCCGTGGTGCTGTACGTCTACGGTAGTGGGACCTACTACGTACTACCGCCAGCCTACTACGGAGACCACACGCACATAGCATACCCAGTGATAAGCAGTGGCTTCGGCGGTGTGGTTAACTACTACACTGAGAATCTATACACAACATACACCACATCCACAACAGAGACTGTAACATTCACATACCCAACGGTTAATGCAACGTGGTATCCATACTTCGGAAGCCCACTGACAGTGGTGATACCGGTTGGTTCCAATGGTGAGGCTGTGTTTGATATGCCGTGGTGGGCACCGACGACCGGCGCCTACGGTACTAGGATTGCCAGGTTCTGGATAATGGGCACAACGAGCACGACAAATGTTGGTTACGGCTCAATAACGCCGGTCATAACGCCAAGCCAGTACGTGGCTGGCACAGTATCGCCACTGCCCGAGTACGCAATAAGCAGCTACGTGCTGCTCAACTACATAACGCCAATGGGCAATGCAACCACAGTCTACACTGGCGAGATACCGTATGGTGTTGTGACATCCAACGGTACATTATACATAACAGCAATAGGCGCCGGCACAGGCGGCACATCAGCCCCAATGCTAATGTACGATACACTATTCCCAGAGGATCTGTAGGAACGTAACACTAGGTGCAATACAGGCAGTCAGTGGCGTGTACAACCTGAGGACAGTTGCTCTACGAAAGCGTTGAGATATACCTACAGAATAATGCCCAGTTCCCAGTATTCTTCAACCTAACTGGCTTCGAGTACTCAACACCGAGTGGTGTGGTGCCCTCGGTTATATCGCCAATGTTTGTTGAGTTACAACCAACAACAAGCGAGTTATTGGAGGTGCCCGTTGAGTACATCTACGGTAGTACGTATGAGTTCACATCAACATGGTGCGACCTAGGGAACTACACGCCATACATACCAGACTTCTCACTACAGTACTCAGTCTACTACGTACCACCAAACGCCACATTCTACCTGGCCAACGGCACAGCACTGCCATTCACAGTATACCCGAACGGGCAGGTGTCAATTGGTCCATACACCTACCCAATAAGCCAGCTAGAGGCACCGTTCGTGCCTCCAACAACGTACACAATCAACTTCACAACACTATACGCAGGCAGTGAACTGACGCAACTCAACACGTCGGTCGTGATACCACAGTTCGAGTGGTACTACAACGCAACAACAAGCTCAATAGTTGGTGCCGACTACTTCGTGCACAACGACCTGCCATACCCAACATACAACAGTACAAGCGCTGCCTGGAACATAGCTGGTTATGTAGGTCCACTACCAAGCACGAGCGCCGACACCGAGGTCGAGTTGAATTTCACATTCGCATACCCAGCCTTACCGCTGAAGGCGATTGAGGACTGGGACGGTAGGCCACTGCCCAACCAGATGGTTGTTGAGTATGGAGTAGGCACAACGCCGGTGCTCTGCGCAGGCGCTGCACCAACAGCCATAGACTTCAGCGGACCAACTGGCCAGTTAATACAGCCGCTACCGGTTGGCAATAGGACTGTGGTGTACTGGTACGACAGCTGCCTACTGTATGAGATAACAAGCGGCGCCTACCCATACATTGACATATACGACACGAACATAGCCACTGACGTCAGTACATTGGGTAACGCATTTACGGCAACGTCTGTTGAGACGCATGTTGTGCCAGCCACAATATACCTAAAGAGCGCCACTGGTACTGGCATACCTGGAGCATTGGTTGTTGTGTTTGACCAGCCAACCATGGGCAATGAGTTCCTAGGCTTCAACGTGACCGGCACTGACGGTTCAATAACACCTGTTGATTACAGGATATACCCACCAGCCACAAGCCAGCTACCACCAACGAACTACTACGTGGTTGCCTACTACGCGGCGAATGGTACACCGCTGACGTGGCAGCAGATAGAGCAGGCAGTAAGCAGTGGTGCAACACTATACCTAGTGCCCGTGTTTGAGAACACCTTCAGCATACAGAGGACTGTGACTGCCACAGAGGCCATCGAGTCCTTCACACTGACTAATATACTAACGACAGCCAACATAGTGGTTGTCCTATCGAGCTTCGGCCCAGCACCAGGCGTTACACTGAGCTACAGCGTGTCTGAGCCAGAGTGCCCAATCAAGATAACGCAGGTCTCGCCGGCAATGACGACGGTTGGTTACGTATACAGCGTAACGCCGCTAATGCCATCACCAAGCGTGTGTACACCAACCACTGCAGTGACTGGTAGTGGCACAACGAATGCCCAGGGCCAGTTAACCACGGCAACATTCGTAACACCAGTTGCACCATTTGCAGCCCAGGTGACAATAACAGTGCAGTCCTGGAAGGGCATATCGCTGGGCTACACCTACACCTACTACGTGACCAGCAGCAATGCAACAACGCCAATACAGGTGTCCGTGCCTGCTGTGGAGTTGACAGTGACACCAGTCAGTGCCAGCGGTGCTCCACTGACGACGGAGGCCACGGTGAATGTTACATGCAGTGGTGTGACATTAGCCAGTGGTGTTGGGCAGCAGACCGTTGTTGTCCCAATACCGAGCAGTGGCTCGATAACCTGCACAATAAGTGGTTATAGCTACGGCAAGTCCGCAAGCACTACAGTAACACTAACGAGTGCGCAGGCTGGGCAGACAATAACGAAGACATTGACAATACCTGTCAGCGGTTACTACATACCTGGTGTTGGCTTTGTGCCAACGAGCACGTTCATACTGCTGGCTGTGGTGATAATAATCATAATAATACTGATAGTGATACTGCTGATAGAGTACAGCAACTGGAGAAGAAAGAGATTAGCCGGCCTACTGGGTCCACCGAAGTAAGCGCATAAAAAGCTAAAAACGCCTTAAAATCAACCTTCAAATCTCCC
>LOCH01000149.1 GCA_001516765.1 Vulcanisaeta sp. MG_3
ATTACTATTTATGGTAATTATTGCTGTACTAATTATGTGCTCCCTAATCGGTGTCGTCAATGCCGTTAGTTACGCATCGATGTCCTTAGAAGCGGTGGATATGCCCTTCCTATATGCCGTATTAGTTGCCGTAGGTGCTGTGATGGCTTATTTAGACTCAAGGCAGTGATTACCGATGCGTTGTAAAGATACATTTTCGGAGCTTTCTGGAAACCATGGGTTAGGGCGTGGTTCGGAGTATATTGCTTATAATAAATAAATGCTTAAAAACAATAGCCTATTTAGGGCGTGGATGGTTAGGGTTTTGGTTACGGATCAGGTGGATGAGTACATAGTGAGGACGCTTAGGGATAGGGGTGTTGAGGTTGATTATAGGCCTGGCATTGGTAGGGATGAGTTGTTAAAGGTCGTTCCTGATTACGAGGTGCTTATTGTTAGGGGTAGGACTAAGGTGACTAGGGATGTCATTGATGCTGGCAAGAGGCTCAGGGTTATTGCTAGGGCTGGCGTTGGTCTTGACAACATAGATGTTGAGTATGCCAAGGCCAGGGGTATCGATGTGATTAACGCACCCGAAGGTTCGACACAGTCTGTGGCTGAGTTGGTTATTGGGTTTATGGTCGTTGCGGCCAGGTTAATTGCCCTGCAGGATAGGTTGGTTAAGGGTGGTGAGTGGCCCAAGGGTAAGTACGTAGGCACCGAGTTGTTTGGTAAGACCCTTGGTGTAATTGGTTTTGGTAGGATTGGGCAGAGGGTTGCGGAGCTTGCCAAGGCTATTGGTATGGAGGTTGTGGCTTACGACATAGTTGATATAAGCAATAGGGCTAGGGTTATTGGTGTTAAGCCTGTTGGTTTTGAGGATTTGCTTAGGGTTAGCGATGTAATCTCAATACACGTGTCGCTGACACCCAGCGCTAGGCACATGATTGGCGAAAGAGAGTTTGGACTTATGAAGAGGGGTGTCATTATCATAAATACATCGAGGGGTGAGGTCATTGATGGAAGGGCTTTGTTGAAGGCCTTGAATGATGGTGTAGTTGCCGCAGCAGCCCTCGATGTGCTTGAGCATGAGCCGCCCGTGGAGGATTGGGAGAGGGAGTTGGTTAATCACCCAAGGGTTGTGGTTACGCCGCACATAGGTGCTGAGACCCAGGAGGCTCAGAGGAGGATTGCCGAGTATTTTGGTGGATAAGCTGCTTAGGATTATTGAGGCGAAGCGGATTTAATAAAAGGCGGGAATGAATGTGTAATGAGCAATCAAAACCTCACGGACAAGGTAATACAACAAGTAACTCAGAGGCTAATTGAGTGGGGGTTCACGAATCACCACACCGAGGAATATGGTAGGGAGAAGGTGCTAATTATAGAGTTTAAGGAGGACTTGGCATTATACGTATCAGTGGCTTGTGAGGGGAACGAGTGCGGTGTTGATTACGCGATTGGCGATGAGAACTTCACAATAAGGCCTGAGCACGTAAATGAATTACCAAGCGTTATTGAATTGCTCAGGAAGGTAAATGATGAGATTATGAGGGTGCTAAGGCAGGGGCAGTGATATTAACCTATTGATTTGCCCCAACGATTTTATTACCATACTTAATGAGTATATCCTTCATCCTCAATGCGTCCTTCTCAAGGAGAGGTGATTCATTTATTATCGTTATCTCAATATCCTCACCAGCCAACTCCCTAGCCAGTGGTTCGAAGGGTGGGTTATTCGTATCCATTGGTTCATGCTCGTCAACCCACTCACCATTTTTGTACTTAACGCAGGTAAAGTGGGTGTGCATTGGTTGATCGCCAAAGTACTCCCTCCACATGTTAAGCACAGCCCTGTAATCGATGGAGCCGCCATTCCTCGCATAGACATGCCCCCAATCAATCACGGCAACAACCTGCGGATTATTAACCTCCCTAACGAGCCTGAAGGTCTCCTCCAAACTACCGAACTGGCTCTTCCTAGCCATGACCTCGAGACCCAACCTAACATGCGTAATACCACTCTCACGCATCCAATCCAGGACCCTCAGCACGGCATCCTTAACGGCATTGTAACAGCCCTCTGGACCCGACTTACCGTAGTACGCTGGGTGGAAAACAACAACTGTGGCGCCCATGGTCTCACCCCTATCCAACGATTCCTGTAGTCTCTTGATACTTGCCTCAACCTTCTCAGCCTCCTCGCTGCATAGGTTTATGAAGTATGGGGCATGTACAGACAATCTAACACCCAACTCCCTAGCTAACTCACCGGCCTCCTGGGCAGCCTCCCTATTCATCTTAACACCCTGCACAAACTCGACCTCCATCGCGTTAAGCCCAACCTCGCTAACGTACCTAATACCATCCAACGTCCCAGCCGACTTCTTCCTCTCCCTAGCGCCAATCGGCACACCGGCAGGTCCTATGTACACCCTAGCCATCAAGTAACAAACAACCAACTAATTATTAAGGGCTTCCTCATTAATTTATAGATAAAATCAAGTATTGACGGCATAAAAACCATACAGGTAACGGAACAGCACCACTTTTTAACCACGCCAATCCCAGGTTAATTAATGGATTCCAAAGAATACGATAGATGGATGTCCATGGCCAGGAGAACAATTGAATCAGCAAAGCATGACGCTGAGGTCGGCGATTACAATTGGGCATGTTTCAAGGCACACCAAGCAGCCGAGTTTGCCATAAAGGCTGCTCTATACGGAATCGGCAGGGCAACGCGGGGACACTCACTAACCCACTTAATCGCTGGACTTAGCAGATTCATCAATGTGCCAAGTGAAGTGATCAACCTATGCAAGCTCCTGGATAAATTCTACGTGACGACGAGGTATGTCGATGCGTGGAGCGAGGGTGTACCCTATGAGTACTTCACGAGGACCGACGCCGAAACAGCTATTAAGACTGCCGAGGACATAATAACGTTCATAGAGGACCTATGGAGAAGGTTATCAAGTGGAGGGAGGAGCTGAGGAGCAGAGCCATTGAGTTGGCTAGACAAGTCGCCGGGAAGGTCCAGGGAACAGTCTTCCTGGTCGGCTCATACGCGAGGGGCGACTTCATGGAGGACAGCGACATCGACGTATTAATCATTGCCCAATTCACCGAGCCACCCCACAGGAGACTCATGAACCTAGACGTGCCGCCGGGAGTCGAGGTGATCGCGTTAACGGTAAATGAGGCACTCAACGCGGTAACCAAGTGCTACCCAATCGCCCAGGACATAGCCCTCGGAATAACATTAAAGGACGACTTAGGCATCGCAGAGAAATTAATAAGTCTCGCCAAAGCATGCACCAACCAATCAATAACGACCACCAACCCCACGTAAACACACAACAACACTACCTATCAAGAAGTGGTTAGCTCACTATCTCCTTCTTTTGTGGTCTGCCTGTTGGGGTTAGGTTTAAGGCTTGACTGTGTGGTATTGCTCTGTGGGTTCTTCAAATGCGGATCAAGAGGGAGAGTGGTATGGTCTTTAAGGCGATTGAATTATACGTTAGTTAGGCTGAACGGATTAATTACACTCTTTCTATTATCCTTATACGCCGCAACCCCACTATCCATGCACCTCACTATATTCTTCATGGTACTCCCATTCTTAATCATTATCAGCGCCATGTACGTGGCATTGAGT
>LOCH01000150.1 GCA_001516765.1 Vulcanisaeta sp. MG_3
AACGGTATTGGTGATTGGTTGGTTGCTTGGTTACTACGTGAAACCACCCATACCCAGTGGGTACATTGATTCTGCAATAGTAATTGAATTGTTAGCGCTAATTCTAGTGATTGGTTTGGATATGGGTTCGTCAATTAATAGGAGATTCATCGCGCATGGCTCTCTCGGCGTTATCATAGCGTTCTCGGCAATGTTTGGTAGCGCAGTGGATGGGTTATTATTAAGCTACGTACTAGGTTTACCACCACAGGAATCCCTGGGCATATCCATGGGAATGGGGTGGTACTCATTGGTAGGTCCTCTATTAAGCGTTAAATTCGGACCAGCAATTGGCACATTGGCTTTTCTAGCGAATTTCCTTAGGGAACAGCTTACATACATTACTGTACCGCTCTTTGTGATGGGCGGCTTTAGGGACGTGGCCTTGGTATCTATCGGTGGTGCCACATCGATGGATGACACATTACCTATCTATAGGCTGTATATAGGTGAAACCGGCGGTTTCGCAGCATTCGTTAGTGGTTTCGTAATAACGATGGTGCTACCAATACTACTTCCCTACATACTAATGCTTTAGTTAACAACGCATTAGCCCCTACCTTCATCAATATTCACATCGGTGCTCATCTCCCTAATCATGCCCACCTCCTCCTCTGTTATTCCGAGACTTGGCATGTTTATATCAACGAGTAACCTAGCCAGGGTTATCGCCGCATCCCTAATGGATATTATACCCACCACCTTCCCACCCTCATCAACGACCGGTAAATGCCTGATGTTGTGTTTAGCCATTATGTGTACAGCCTTTATTAAGCTGGCGTCCGTCTCCACGACTATGATGTTTTTCGTCATTACATCGCCCACGGTTAATGAGTTTACATCCTCATTATTAGCAACAACCCTAACCAAGTCCCTCTCCGTGAAGACGCCAATAACCTTGCCCTCCTCATTCGTTACAATAACGGATCCTATATTTTTACCGTGCATGAGCCTCAATACGTTGGGTAGTGGCTCGTTATCCCTGACCGTCACCAGGACTTCCCTCATGATGTCCCTAACCTTAGGTATAGCCATTAGTAGTAATTTGGTTGGGGGATTTATAAGCGATAATTTACCAGGTAACGTCTACGATATGAAGAGCCTAACCCACCTAAGACCCAGCGTGAAGGGCATAAACAATACACCAGTACCACTGAAGAACTTACTGTACATTTCGTAGTAGTGAAGCCTTAGGCTTTGCACGAACGCCACGAAACCCTCGCCAAGGATTATCAATAGGTTGAAGACCACAAGTACGGCTATACCAGCTGGCGTTAATAAACCCAGTGATGCTGCCCACGTGTAAGTCATTGCCGTGAATACAGCATGCATTATGGCTATTATGCCAAGTCTCATGAACGATATCGTATTTGTCAAGCTCGGTATCGCGGTCTCGGCACCAATCTCAACCGCCAACTGGGCAAGGCTAAAACCAGGGACTCCCCTGTATTTGGCTTTGAAATACATCATTGACGCTATCAATATTACAAGGAATGCTATGGCTGCATAGGCCCAATATATCATTAGTCCCTTTATGGCGTCGAATACTCCGTATAGGGGTTCAAGTAGTGGTGTCTGCTCACCAATCAGTATGAAAGGTACAAAATTGGCGCCAGCAAGGGCTAGCACTAGGAATAGGAAGAAGAAGAATAACGGTACGTAAAATCCATAAGCCAAATCCCTCTCACCCTCCCTATACGCATTCGTTGCCTTGAACGCGAACGAGAGTAGTAATACTATTATACCAACGATTATGGCTAATGCGAGTACTGCGTATACGGAATCCGTGAGTATCTCAAGGGCGTTTGTCCTCGTTACGTGAACCAGCCTTAAGGGTGCTGGCAAGACCTCTATGCCGAATATAGTACCGCTCTCCACGAATGTAAAAACCATGGACCAAATACCAGCCATAGGAAGATCAAGCCCCACTCTGAGTACTTACCTCCAAATATTGACCTGAGGAATGAATTTGGGCCCCTATACCTTGATTTATATAGTGAGTAGCCGAAGAGCGATAGGATCAATCCGTGACCCAGGTCTGGGTACATCCAGCCGTAGAATACTGAGAATAATAGGAATGTCAGGGGCACTGGGCTTATTTCCGTGTACTTGGGCACGCCGTACATGTAGGTTATCTTCTTAAACGCGTCAACGGGCTTTGGGTACTCCTCAAGCGTTGGTGCCTTTTCTGGATCTATCTCCTTAACGTAAGCCACCTTACTCTCCTTCCTAACCTTCGCATCCACCGCAAGCCTCGTTAATAATGAGGCAAGCATATCATCAAACTTCTCCGAGAGACTCTCCTTAACGTAACCGGCTATCGTCACTACATCACCACTGACCTTATCAATACCCTCAATCCCATACGTGGATACCTCATTGAAGTCCTTTATGAATTCCTCATACTCCTTCTCCAAATCCCTCAACCTAGCCCTTAAATCCACAAGCTCCCTCCCAGTTAATTCGTAGGCTGACTTAACATTGACTAGGTAGTCCTGGCTTATCTCATAAACCTCACCACCTAGTGTCGACTTATCGAGGTTGCTTGGCGGCTCTATTAGTGCCAGTATTGATAAGTCTGTACCCTCAATATCACGCCTAACATACATTAACCCCCTAACTGCTGTCTCATTAATCCCCCTAATAACGAAGACCCTACTCTTCAACCTACTGAGTCCCCCGAGCTCAAGCCCAGTTTTAACCATGTACTCAAGCGCCGCGTGCACTGCCTCAAGCTCCTTAATCCTACTCCTCATCTCATTCATAGAGCTGAGCATTTGCGATACCCTATCACCAACCTCCTTACCCTCGGGTATTGCTGAATCCGTGTACTGCCTAACAATGCTTGTAACCGCCTCTGAAAGATCAATTATTGAATAAGCCCTATCACTAACCTTAACTAAAAACTCGCGAAATTCTCGCTCCGCCTTAGCTAACTTACTCTCAAGCTCGGCCAATCTTTCCTTGACAGACCTCAGGTCAAGACCTGCGGGTAGCTCAAGGGGTGTTGCTTTGAAGAGCTTATACACGTTAAGTAGACCCTGTCTTGCCCATTCAGGATATATGACTAATGCATAGAACCTATCCTGAACCTTTATAGGTATGGTTTCGGACCCATAACTAGCCACTGCACTCTTAAATTCGTTGAAGTCCTCCTCGCTTAACGGCACAATATCTATCGAGAAATGCCTGAGTCTCTCCACAATAACCTCACCTGCCGTTGACACGACATCCGCAATACCCCTCAACCTCTCATACTCGCTCCTAACACCCTCAATGGAACTTAGATACTGCCTTATTCTCGTAAGCAAATCCTCGCCATCCTCAAGCACGTACTCAAGAAGTTCATTAAAT
>LOCH01000151.1:0-4982 GCA_001516765.1 Vulcanisaeta sp. MG_3
GACCAAACCCATGATGTATTGGGTTGAGTTGCTGAGGAAGGCTGGTGTGCCTGTGGCTCCCGTGCTTAATGTTAAGGAGGCACTCGAGGATGGGAATACGAGGGTTAGAAACATGGTACTGGAGCTAAGGCATCCGAGCATTGGTGTTGTTAAGGTTGTTAATAATCCAATAAAGGCCGTGGATATCGATACTACAAGCACAGCACCACCGCCAAGGCTTGGGGAGCACACGAGACAAATACTGAGGGAGCTTGGATATACAGAGCAGGAAATAGAGGAACTAATAAGGAAAAAAGCCGTAATAGGGGACTAAAATGCCACAAAACAATATAGTAATTACGGAACCTGTCGATGACGTGCTAATCGTCAGATTGAATAGACCTGAGAAGAGGAATGCCTTCAGTCTCGAGTTAACCCTGAGGACTAGGGATGCCGTGTCAACCGGTTGTAGGGACTTTGAGGGTGTGATCTTAACCAGTGGGGGTAAGGTTTTCTCGGCTGGTCTTGATTTAGCCGAGATCTATGGGTTCAGCACGATTGAGGAGTCCACCAGGTACTTCTCGGCTATTAAGGACTTAGCCTTAACCGTGGCTAATTGCGAGAAGTCGATCGTGGCTTTAGTGAATGGTTCGGCTTACGGCTTCGCCACAGAACTACTCTACTTTTTCGATCAAGTGGTTGCTGTTAGGGGCTCGGAGTTCTCGTTACCCGGCATTAGGTATGGGCTTGTGCCAGTAACCCCAGCCTTCGCGCCCTACCTCTTTGGGATGTTGAGGTCTAGGTTCTTCCTTGATAGGGATTTCAAGCTCAGCACCGAGGAGGCTCTCAATTGGGGCATTGTTAATAAGATTGTTGATAACTTGGATGAGGGTCTTAAGGTATCCGTAGAGCTCGTGAGGAAGCTACGCAGTATACCCCAGGGTGTGTACCTGGAGCTTAAGCGGTTAATGATTAGGTCAATAATAGGTATTGTTGAGGATAGGTGGGACGAATTATTAAGTACCTTAGCCAGGGAATCGCTGAAGCGTGACGTTAAGGATAAACTGGAGGAGTTCTTGAAGAGATAGGAAATTATTTATTACTCGCCCAAGGCACCTTATTAAATGACCAGAGTGTTCGATAGCGGTGAGTACAGAGTATACGTCAATGGGGATATCATGGTGTTTAAGCCCAGCAATGCCAGCGCACGGGTATTAATATTGACACCACCCGGTATAAAGCCCCAGTTCTACTCATTACTGGCTGTGCTACTTGCCAAGTCAGGCATTGAATCAATAATTCCTAAATCACCCTTGCCATGCAACGAACATGGCTTAAGGAACTTGGTCACCAGGTTAATAAACAATCATAAGCCTAACCTGGTAGTGGCGCTTGGATTTAATGTAGACTATGTTTATGGCCCTAGGCTCACCATAGGCTTTGATGAGAGCGCTGGCACGATGCAACTCCTGGGTTCTCAAGTACCTGGGTCTATTTACATGGTGAGTGACCAGTGTGGGCAGGTTGGACGAGCTTTGGTTAATGCGGACTTTGTTATTAAGGGGGCGCTGACTCTTGATTCGATTATTAAGATTAGGGACTTAATACTGAGTTCCATACCGTTAGACGTAAGTAAGGAATAAAATCATTATTAAATACAAATACTAGATAAAGGGAGGGGATTAGCGTGAAGGTACCTCTATTCATGGAGTTTGAAGGCAGGAATGTCTTGGTAATTGGTGGTGGGGGAGTTGGTACACGCAGGGCTATGAAGTTCCTCATGGCTGGCGCCAACGTTAGGGTAATTGGTCTAGAATTTAGTAATGACTTAGTTAGGTACGCTGAGCAGGGAAAGGTCGTACTCATTAAGGGCGATGCAAGGGATCCAGGTTTGCTTCGTAGTAATATTGAGTGGGCTGACCTGGTGGTTATCGCAACAAATGACCCAATTGCGAATGAGAATGCCAGGAGGATAGCCAGGGATCTTAAGAGGTTCTTTAATGATGCCACCAACGCCGAGGAGACGGAGGTTGTCGTGCCATTTGAGGGCGAGGTAAATGGTATAAGGATTGCGGTAACCACTGAGGATTAAGTGGTGTTGTGGCTAGGAGAGCCCTTGATGAGATACTACATATTTTGAAGGATGATGAGGAGTTGATGAACATGGCCCGTGTTTGGTATGCCGTAAAGAACAGGATTAAGGAGAGTGTTAAGGATGTGAAGGCTAGGTTGAGGCTATACATGGAGCTTGATAATGATGAGAAATTCAATGAGTTGGCAAGGAAGGGTCTTATCGATGAAGCGCTCGATTATGTGCTACATAAAATTGAAAACAAAACATAGTAATAGAATAATATCTTTACTGATTTTTACTGGAGGTTTATTTTAAGTCAATTGAAATGTTCTGAGCATTAATGGCTTGGATAATTTAGCCACCAAACGCCCTATCTCCCGCATCGCCTAAGCCGGGTATTATGTAGCCCCTCTCATTTAATTCTGGGTCTATGGATACGGTGTATATCTCGGCAAACGGATACTCCTTAAACACCCTCTCTATGCCGTACCTCGTGGCTATAACGCTCACGACTATTGTCCTCTTTGGATTGCCATACTTAAGTACATGCCTAAGGACCGTAACTATTGTGGAGCCTGTGGCTAGCATGGGGTCGGCAATTATTAATACGTCGTCGCCGAATATCCTGGGAACTTTAACGTACGTAACCTCAATATCAAAATCCAGCGAGCCAGGTTTATGGGATTCCTCAACCCTCCTAGCACTTACCACGCCCATTCTTGCGTTAGCGAAAATCTTAACGAGACCCTCAACAAGAGGCATTGCCGCCCTAAGGACTTGAATTATTACAACGTGATCTAGATCCTTAATCCTAACCCCCTTAGCCTTAACCCCGAGTGGTGTCTCGACCTCGACTGTTTCGATATCCATTGACTTAACAATCTCATAACCCATCAATCTACCAAGCCTGACGAGGCCCTTCCTAAACTCTATCTGCTTCGTATTCTTGTCCCTAAGGGTCGTTAAAATGGCTTGAGCCAGTGGATGATCAACAACTACGACACGACCCAAGGAAGACCCACCCTTTTGCATAAATGTTTATTTATAAGTATTTTTCACAGATATTTCCGTAGTATTACGTGAAGAGAATGGTAGCCGCTGAGGGTTGGTGATGAGGGTTCAAAGCGCGGATAACTCGTTATTCGCTTTGCCATGAGATCGTGCAAAACCCAGCCCTAATTACTTAATAGGTTAGGGTCTTGATAGATCCTCTCGATAATTCAAGAAGCTCGAGCTTATCGATGCTTAGATACGTCTTTAACGTGTTTATAAATAGGTCAAGACCCCTCTGCGTATTTAATAAGGGCGCCTTATATTGAGCGCCTGCGGCATACCTATGACCACCGCCACCAAGTTTTATAGCTACCTGCGTGCAATCATATGGACCATTCTTATCAGCACCGCAATAGTACCTAAAGGTTCTCCTACCGAGCCTCAACAGTATATTGACCATCCTAGCCCCTCTGTGCTGGAGCTCTATCGTCAATTGCCTATAGGATATTCCAAGGTTTATTGGGCTGTATATGTTAACCACATCCCTAATTGGTATTTGATTCGCAATCTCAAGCATGAGCCTCTTTGCCTTATCACCCCTCTCCACGAGTTTACGTATTTTGTTATTCTCAAGCGCCTGAAGACCATTAGTAGCGAGGGCCCTTGCTATGTAAAGCTTCTCTGAATAGGATGCAAACCTAACGGCTAAATCGAGTTCCTCAGCCTCCTTACTATTGATACTGGCTGTATCAGTCTCTATCGCAACTTTAACGAGACTATTAACTACGGTATCGCTCTCTAGATCGAGGGCCTTCATAGCCATTAATGCCGAGCACGGAGCCTCTGGATCGTAATACTCAACCTTGGCGCAGGGCTTATTTGTCTTGTGGTGATCAGCCCTTATTAGAACTTTACCTGGGCAGGGTAGGTCTGCTACGAATGTCCAATAAAAGCTCTTGATCCACCAGGACCTATTGACCTCACTTGGTGCGGCAAGAACCACGACACCATCGGGGTACTTCCTCAGGAATAATGCGGCACTCGTTATTCCATCAACATCACCACTATCACATAGTGCCAATGGTCTATTGCTCAACCTTGCCCACAATGCCGCCAGGAATCTCCTCATAGTGTATCCTCGTAGGAGGAAATCCTAAATAAAATTATTTCTCTTTACTCTTAAGATATTTTGAACAAACAGGGCAGTTTTCAACCCTGCTTAGCCTTATTTCATCAATAATCCAATTCTTACCATCAATAACCAACAACCTACTGGTTAAGGGTTCACCAATACCCGTAATCAGCTTAATGACCTCAAGGGCCTCTATAGAAGCAACAACACCAACAACAGGGCCAACTACTGGGCAGAAACCAACACACTGTGGTAGTGATTTTAATTGAACAAGTTCGTAGAGGCACGGAGTCTTGCCTGGTATTATCGTAGATACTTGGCCATACCAACCATTAACTGCACCATGAACTAGAGGCTTCCTTAATCTAACTATTGATTCATTAAGAACCTGCCTACTCAACCAATTATCAAGAGCATCAACAACCACATCAGCGTCCCTAATGATGTCGTCAACGTTATCCTCAGTCAATGCCTCACCAACAGACCTAATCCTAACAGTGGAGTTAAGATCATGGAGTCTCCTAGCGGCAACCTCAACCTTAGGCTTGCCAACATCCTCTTCCCTATAGAGTAATTGCCTGTGTAAATCTGATATGCTTACTGTGTCATAATCAACAATCGTTAATTCACCAACACCCGCACCAACCAGGTAGAGGGTTACGAGAGATCCAAGGCCTCCAAGACCTATGACGGCGACACGAGCCTTGGATAACTTCTCCTGACCCTCCCTACCAATAACGGCTATTTGCCTCGAGTACCTATCCATTAATTGCATGATCCTCATTCTATTTTGGGGAATATTAA
>LOCH01000151.1:5407-6928 GCA_001516765.1 Vulcanisaeta sp. MG_3
CAATAACCACGATACTTGGGGCAGCGATATATTCGGGAAGAGCCATAGGTAGCATTGAAGGTGTATTGCCAGTGCACGTTGGTGCGTTATTCCTCGGCGCAACCCTGGTTGTTGGGTTAGGCTCAGTATTCTTTGGATACGTATCGGATAGGTTGGGTAGGTTAAAAACAATGAGCATTGGCGTGGTGGGAGTATCGATAGGCCTCATCGCCTTAACCACATTATTACTGATTGGGGTCAACCCAATAATTGCCATAGCCATCTCGGCACCATTCATATTCATGGCATCGGCCATAGTACCCTCAATACTCGCGTTGACTGGTGACGAGGCATTAATAAGTATGAGGGGATCAGCCATGGGGCTCTATAGCTTAGTCCTCGGTGTGGGCATGGGCGTGGGTAGTTTATTGGGTAGCTACTCATATGTGACCCTTGGGCTTGAGGGCATAGCATTGCTAGCCCTGGTAATATTCACGGTGTCACTAGCACTATATGCGGTATTGAGGATAACCCTAATTGCTAGGCGATGAGTTGATAACGAACCACCAACTGGGCATTACCACCCTTGCCCCTAAGGTCAACAATTAATGAGTTGCCCTCCTCACGCGACCTTATCATCAATGGGAAACCAAGCAACTTAAGCCTCGCCTTAACAGCCCCTAACACGGGCCTAGGAATTTTCAATTCATCACCAAGCCTTTTCACCGCATCCTCAATCACGCAATCCACATAATCCTCACCGCAATTCTCAAGCTCAGCCTCGATAATGTCGCCATCAACATGCTCAATGTACTTCACAACACCGCCCTCCAGGACCCACTCACCATGGTAATTAACCAGCACCAAATCAACAAGGGAGGACATACAACTGTAATTAAGGTAAGGACTAATAAAAATTAACGATGCGAGAAGCTTATAAGACCTAAAGGGAGATTTGATGATGGGCCCGTAGCTCAGCCAGGTAGAGCGGCGGGCTTTTAACCCGTAGGTCGTGGGTTCGAATCCCACCGGGCCCGCTAACTTTTCAATTTAGCATCTAAACAGTCTGTTTTATTAATACCTGGTTTCGTAGGATGGGGTGGACGAGGTATTTAGCAAACTTAGGGTGGAGTTGCAAAACGCCCTTGTTGAGGCTGGTTTTGAAAGATCTACAGAGGTACAGAGGATCGTTATCCCAAGGGGTTTGATGGGATTTAATGTTGTCATGCAGGCGAGGACGGGTAGTGGAAAAACAGCCGCCTACTTATTACCCATAATGAACTCTATGGTCGGTAAGGTATCGGAATCCTTGGTTGTCGTACCTACACGTGAACTCGCTATTCAAGTTGCTGAGCATTTTAGCATGTTTAATAAATACCTAGGATTTAAGCACGCCTTAGTTTATGGGGGAGTACCTTATAACGCGCAGATAAGGTCCGTCAAGAATGCATCCTTAATAGTCGCAACCCCTGGTCGTTTACTTGACCTTGTAAGGAAGTCATACCTAGACCTCGGTGCGGTTGACTTTTTGGTTATTGATGA
>LOCH01000152.1:0-2475 GCA_001516765.1 Vulcanisaeta sp. MG_3
GTGTGGGCGTTCTTTCGATACGATAGCGGATTTATACGCGCATCTACGTAGTGAGTGCGGTAAAATGCCTAAATCAAGGAAGTGCCCAGTCTGTGGTGGTAAATACCACTCAATTCGCCTAATGAGACTGCATCTAATAAATGAGGCGCTCTTTGATACGAGGCATATGAACTACCTAATTAGCGTATAGCGGCAAACCTTATTTCTAGGCCAACTCTCAACACCTGTGGTTGAGGTAACGAGATCGGTGAGGATTCAAGCCGGTTGTAGGGATTGCATGGATTTGATCCTGAGATCTCTATCGACAATTGATGGAGTATTACTAATGAAATTCTTTGATAATGATCTGGTGATCACTTACGATACGGATCGCATCAAATTCAGTGACATAGCCGAGTTCATACTATCAATGGGCATTGGATTATTCCTTAGAAAGGTAATACTCAACATAGGTGGTGAATACGTCAATGTGGATCAGGTATCGAGCATGATCGTGGATTCGGTGGATGGTGTCGTTTATTTACTCCGTGAATCAAACTCACCAAGGCTTTCCATACTGGCTCACCCAGACACTGACCTTAATGCCGTAATTAATGAATTAAGGGGTCTTGGGGTTAACGTACGTGGTGTAGTTAATGATGAGGTTACCTATATCCTGATGGCACAATCATAACTATGGCGGTGTGGGGTGCACTAGATCGGTTGGTAGGTTTAATTGCTTAGCAACATTGGCCAAGTGCTTTAGGTAAATGGTTAATCCCCTATCCTGCCTTACCCTATCCACTATGGCCTGTATTACATCAATGACGGCATCATAAACCTCCTTATTCACTGGGTATGGTGAGCCATCCTTACCACCGAGGGCAAAGGCGTACCTCCTCGGGTCTATGCTCGCTGGATCCTCCCAATCAACCCTATCCCTGTACACGAGCTCGGCTATCAATGCCAGGGCAAGCATCGTGCTTGGACCGAAACCCCTCGTGAGCAGCAGCTCCCTGAAGTCATTCGCATCCCTAGCCCTCCTGATTGCCTCCTCATTTATTGAAGCTGTATATGGCCTAAAGATGCCACTGACGTACGGGTTGTAATACCTGGGTGCCTCTTTACCTAGGTACGTGAGTATTGATGCATTACCCTTAATCATCGCCTTAACCAAAGCCCAATCCCTAACCACCTTATTGGTGTCTTGATGCATGAGATCGAGTATCGTCTCCCTGGCCTCACCACTAATCCTACTAACCATATTGAGGGCGTGTTCTCCCTTAATGCCCATAATACCCGTGTGTGGTTCGTTAAGTAGATCATTCTCCATCCAAATGTGGTACCTCCTAGCGTACCTATTCTTTTCATTAAGGCCTTGTTGTATCACAGTCCATGTACCGTCAGATCCAATAATCATGGCATGATGATAAAGCCTATATCCATCCTGCAGCGCGGTATTATCGATCTTAGCGGACAACCTAGACATGGTCTTGAGAAGCTCGGCATCGACATCCCACTGCTTACCCAACTCCTCAATCTCTATGGGTACGTTGAGGGCATAAACACCCTTACCACCAACAACCCTAATACCAACATCCCTCTTAGATAATGAGTCCTTAAGGGCTGCGGTGGTTATTGTTGTGCTACCGCTTGAGTCCCAATCCATGCCTATTATATTGTTGAACGCCTGGAAGAAAATCGGGTTCGAGAACAACCTAATTGTCTCCCTAATCCCATGCTCATCAACCAGCAACTCAACTACCAACCCACTCAACTTAACCATCCTGCTGTAGAGCCACGGAGGCACATGCCCTGTGTGAAGCGGTAAATCGGCAATGCCGGAGACACTCACAGTATGAAATTGGTTATTTAGCTATATAGCCCTTTTGTTCATAAGCCATGTTAAGCATGGTAAAACCTAAACCATTGGAAGACAAAGTTACTAACAACCATTACGGTTATGCTTAATTACCCCCGTCCTCCTATTATCTACGTATGGTTGATTTCAATCTAAGTCGGGAGGAGATTCTATTTAGGGATTCAGTTAGGGAGCTTGGTGAACGTTACATAAAACCGCACTGGATCGATCTTGATGAAGGAAAATATTCACTACTTGACATAATACCAAGGCTTGCGGAGCATGGCTTAGTGGGATTGACAATAAGTTCCAAGTATGGTGGTTCTGATGGTTCATTCCTCATGGCGGCAATAGCCGCGGAGGAGTTGGCGTATGCGGATCCAAGCCTCGCGGTACCTGTTTACTTCCTGCTCGAGATCGCGTGGCCATTCATTGTGCAGAGGTATGCCAAGGATAGTGTTAAGGAGGAGGTTCTACCAAGGCTTACTAAGGGTGAGGCGTGGATTGGTATAGCATCCACAGAGCCTCAGGGAGGCAGTGATGTTGCAAGTGAGAGGACAGAGGCTAAGTACGTAGATGGCAAGTGGTTATTGACGGGTGAGAAGAACATGGTAACGGGCGTGTCAATAGCCCTC
>LOCH01000152.1:2495-7871 GCA_001516765.1 Vulcanisaeta sp. MG_3
CCTACGGATAACTCTAACGTTAATGCGTCGGTATCATTCATTAGAGATAATCTCTCCTTTCTAACCCATCTCTCTATGGGTGCGTCTTTTCGAAGTCGTCAATTATCTTCTTAAATGCATATGAGTATATACGCCCACCGAAAATATTCTTTGAGCCTATCCTACCTCCACGTTCGATTACGAGTATATTAAATCCATACTTAGCTAACATATATGCTGCACCAAGACCTGAAGGTCCGCCACCAACGATTATAACATCGAATTTCTCCTCAGAATTCATTTTTACGAGCTGATTACGAGCTAGATTATAAGTATTATTTAAAATTAATTTTTACTACATTATTTTGGATTATATAATATATTCATTTTCGGTAATGCTTAAAAACCGTAATTCAACATAAATAATGTATGTCAGTTCCTATATCTTATCCCAAGGATACTGTGGTATCCTTCACTAAGGATGAAATTATGTTTAGAGAGAGCGTTAGAGAATTTGCGCAAAAGCATATAGCACCTAAGTGGATTGAGGTTGATGAGGAGGCATCTAAAGATCCGATGAAAATACCACTTGATTTAATTAAGAAAATAGCGGACCAAGGTTTACTCTGTATACCATGTTCTGATAAGTATGGTGGTCAAGGCGGAACTTATACGATGGCTACAATAGCTGTTGAAGAGTTAGCATATGCAGATCCCGCAGTAGCGCTAGCGGTATATACATTACTAAATAATGGATGGCCCTTTGCGCTTCAGCTATTTGGTAGGGAAGAAGTAAGCCAAGAAGTGATACCACGAGTAAGTAAAGGTGAGGCCTTCTTTGGAATTGCATCAACAGAACCACAGGGTGGTTCTGATGTTGCAGGTATAAGGATGACGGCTAAGAAAATTAATAATGTTTATGTATTTAATGGGGAGAAGGCGTATATAAGTGGTGTTGGTGAGGTCCAGGTATTACCATGGGGTGGTGGTTGGTTCTTAATAGCCAGGACTGGGGAGGCTGGACATAGAGGGCTTTCCGCATTTGCATTTCTTGCAAAGAAAAATGGTGTTATAGGGAAGGGTTGGTACCCAACGATTTACCATGATATTGGCAGGCATGGATTAACAACAGGAGGATTCAAGTGCGAGAATTTTGAGTTAGATAAGGATTATCTAATTGGTGAAGAAAATAAGGGCTTTTACTATGTAATGGAAGGATTTAACTTAGCTAGAATATTGGTTGCGGCAGCAACAGTGGGTGGTGCCAGGTGGTTACTTGAGCAAGCTGTTCAGTGGTTTAGAACCAGGAAATTGTTTGGTAAGTACATAGCATCATTTGAGGGGATCAGCTTTAGATTTGCTGAATTATATGCGAAATACGAGGCGGCTAGATACTTCGTTTATAGAGCGTCAAGGTTAGCTGATAAAATTTATATCGAAAAGGACCCTGCCTATAATCCTAGGGATCTAAATATACCCGTTGCGTTAGCGAAGATGTATGGTCCTGAATTAGCTACAGAGTTGGGTCAAGAGGTTATGAAATGGTACGGTGCATATGCTTATACTAAGGAATCACCAATACACAGAGCATGGCTTGGATTATTCTCATATACCATAGGTGCAGAGGGAGCGCAGAATATAATGAGGTACATAATAGCTAGGGATCTTATAGGATCAGAATACATGAGGGATTAATTTACGGTGAATTTTTATGCCAAATATAATCGTTTGCGTTAAGCAATCATATGATGTGCAACAACTTAGGTATGATAAAGTAAGCAAGCAATTCCTACTTGCAGAGGCCCCTAAGAAGATGAGTGATACGGATCGAAGAGCTGTTGAGGAAGCTCTTCGCATAAGGGAGAAATATGGAGGAAAGGTCATTATCCTAACGGTAGGTAATCAAGATTCAATAGATGCAATAAGGCAGGCATATGCCATGGGTGCTGATGAGGGTTACGCAATTATCGACAAGGATTACGAAAATTTCGATACCAACAACGTAGCAATGATACTAGCACAAGCCATAAGGAAAATGGGGAACTTTGACTTAGTATTATGTGGTGCAGAATCAACAGATGGTTATTCGCGCCAAGTACCTGTAAAGGTCGCTGTATATTTAGGGTTGCCCTTCATTAATTTCGTAAGGGAATTACGATTAGAAGGCAATTACGTCATAGCTACCTCAGATTATGAGGATGGGCTCTATATATATAGGGTGAAGATGCCTGCTATTGTGGCAGTGACGCTGGATATAAATGAACCTAGAACCCCAACGCCTTCAGCGATATTAAGGGCATCTAGGAAGCCAATAACGCAATGGACACTAAAGGATATTGGAGTGGATGGTGTAAAGGTTCATTTTAAGGTTCTCAATACGTACGTACCTGAGGTACGGAGAAAGCGCATTATTTTAGATGCAAGTACTGATGATAAAATAGTGAATGCTGTGCAGAAATTGATAGATGCATTAAGGCAGGAGAGGATAATATAAGGTGATGGATATGGTAACCATACTCTCATACTCTGAAAGAATTGATTTACAGTTAGAATTAGCTACCTTAGCCAATGAAATAACTAATAAATTAAGTGGTAATTCCATTAGTGCGGTAATTGGTTATGGTATTAAAGATAAAGTTGATGTATTAAGTAAGAATTTTGATAAAGTTTTTGTCATAGATTCAGAGGACCTTAAACTATTTAATCCAATTACTTACGCCAATGTTTTACTGAACATAGTAAATAATACGAAACCAGACATAATATTAATTAGTGATACTAAGAGAGGCGGTGCCATAGCCTCAGCCTTATCTGCTCTCTTAGATACAGGCTGCATAACGGAAGTTACGAAGGTGGAGTTAGTAAATGATGACTTAGTGATTTATAGAGGCGCCTATGGAGGTTTAGGGCTTGCTCAAACCAAGATTCTTACATCACCTAAAATAATAGCGGTTAAACCTGGTTCTTATCCGCGACCCACGGCTATTAAAAATGGCATCATCGAGGAGATGAAGGTCGATATTAAGAAACCAGAAATAGAATTAGTGGAGTTTAGAGCAAAGGAGACAGGGGCTAGGCTCAACGAGAGTGACGTTGTCGTTGTTGCTGGACGAGGAGTAAAGAAGAAAGATGATTTACAGATGCTTGAGGATCTTGCTAAGATTTTAGGGGGAGTTGTTGGTTGCTCCAGACCATTATCTGCAGATCTTGGTTGGTGCCCCACCTGGGTAGGCATGTCTGGCGTGACAATAAAGCCCAAGCTCTATATTGGTGTTGGTGTTTCAGGGCAGATACAGCATATTGCCGGTATTAGGGATTCGAAAATAATCGTCGCAATAAACATTGATCCCACGCACCATATTTGAGTATGTTGATTACGGTATATAGGGGATTTATATAAAGTAGTGCAAACTAGTGATGAGCTAAAAAGATAAAGGGATAGAACTTTAATCATAATGCCGTGTGAATAGGGTTTTAAAGGCACCAATCTTTCTCAGCATAGTATGAGCCAACAACCAGGGCTACACCACGTACCGCCTACATACTATCACTAATAGGTAGTGTATTCATGCTATTGAGCTCGTTAATAGTCCTTGGAGTAGCGGCAATGATTAGTGCATACCCACATTATTTCGTGTTTCATAGATTTAGCTATTACCCAATAATACCCCTATACATGCTCACTCCAATATTCCTTGTGGTAATCGGTGTTATTGGATTAGTAGTGAGCGTTTTAGCACTGTACTTCTCGATTAGGTTGGATAGGTTGAGCGATGTTAGTGCTGTCCATAGTACGGGCATAGTCCTACTCATTCTGTCCATAATAGGTCTCTTCGTTGCCAATGGATTCTTCATAGGCTTCATACTGTTGTTGATTGGTTCGATCCTTGCAATTACGTGGAAGCCATAAATAGGGTGGGTGCGTATAAAAATTAATGACTATGGTTAGTAGGGCTGTGCTTAGGTACATAGAGGAGTTGTTGGACCCTTACTCCGGTTATTACTCGGATGGTTTCTTAAATAGTGAGGGTATGACGTTATTGAGGATTATTGCCAGGGAGGTGCTTAGGGAAAACCCGGCCTTAAAGCCAAGGTTTGCTAAGGCTAGGCGTAGGAGGGATTATGAGTACGTGTCCCAACTGCTCAATGACGTAATCTCCTCTCTCTCACAGACTTCCTGATGAACTGACTGATTCATCGTAAATTTTACTGATATTGAAGCCCCTACCCCTCATGATTATCATCATCATGAGTAGCGTGAGCAATACCGTAGACTTCACACGTTTGTAAAATCCGACAACCATCCCTGTGACGTTATTGATCATGGTGCCCTTAAATTATCACACTACACTTATATTTTAATCTGTATTGATTTATGGCGTGCCCAATGCAGCAATTGCGTTAGATATTGCTAGGAAGTGCTCGTCATACAGTGATTTAATGGGTGGTACACTGGCTGAGTATGAGTTCATACAATGGCTCCTTAACCAGGTAGACAATCCCATGCTCTCGTACGAGTTACAACCAGTGAGTGTGCTGGTTTGGAGGGATAGGTTCTCGAGGATTGTCCATGGTAATAACGAGTACAGGGCATTGGGCATGCCGTTGACGCTGGGCGGTTCGGGTAGGGGTAAATTAACCATGGATCTAAACAATGCCGAGGGCAAGGTATTACTCACCGATTTCCCGGAGGATATGGATGATGCCAAGTACGTGTATATAAAGGCCATGGAGAAGGGCGCACTAGCCGTGATATTCAGGGATAAGTATCCGGGCGTTGCCAGAAGGATAGTCGTCACAGCAACCCCAGACTACTCATGGGATAGGGCTCCACCACCAACAATGCCGGCCCTAGTCGTGTCTAGGGAAGTTGGTGATGAGTTGAGCAAACACGTTGGTGAGGATGTGGAGTACATAAGTGATTCAGAGACGAGGCTAGGTACTGGGTATAACCTGATAATGAGTCTTGAGGGTAATAGGGAGGAGGTTGTGGTGCTCGCTGTCCACCATGATCATTGGCTAACGGGCTTTGCCGATGATTGCCTAGGCGTCGGCCTTGGCGCACAACTCCTTCTCAATGCCCTTAGGAGGAGGGGTGATTTGAAAAGGGGATTAAGTTTTATTTCGTTTACTGCGGAGGAGGCTGGTAACCCAGGTTTCGCAAGTCTCTATTGGGCCTATGGATCGACAAGGTACGTGGAGTACCTTAGCAGGAGGGGCTTACTCAACAATGTGTACGCGGTGTTGAACCTTGACGTTATTGGTAGGCAGTTCGTGATACACACAAGCGAGGATTTATCAATGCAACTAAGCCAGTTAGTGAGTGCGCAGTGGGAGCTGCCGAAGCCCTACTTTGACTCACTCAATTTTGAGATGAATGGGATACCCTCAATGACG
>LOCH01000153.1 GCA_001516765.1 Vulcanisaeta sp. MG_3
TCCTTACTAGGTTCATGGCTGATAATGCTGTGGCTGCACCGTTGAGTATTAGGAACACTAAGTTCCAGTTAATTAATGAGTATATTGTTAGTAAGGCGCTACCTATTAGGTATGGTATTGTTAGTCTTAGCGGTGGTACATCGCCCAAAGCTAGTACCCACCCTATGGCGATTGCTATTAATCCTGCAACACCAATTATTAGTGATTGGAATGTCACGGCTTTATACAGGAATGACCCGGTTATTAATAAGTAATTATTCAAAAAGTTAATATACGGTAACTTCAGTTCAGTTGTGGGTTATGAGGGGGTTGATAGTATCGATGCCTAGCATGATTAATGAGGTTAGGAATTACCTTGGTGATTATTCATCATTGTTCGATGTGATTACAGAATTAGATAGTGAGTTGAGTGGTTATGATGTTATTGGTATTGCTGGTACGGATAAGTTCATAATAATGAACCTCCATAAGCTGAACTCCTGGGACGGCCCAATCCTAACAATAGGCTTTGATCTTGGCTTCCTGAACTCTGTTGACTTGCCGAATTTAAATAGGGCTATTTCGGCGGTGGTTAATGGGGATTACGATATTGAGAATATACTGAGACTAGCCGTAAACATTAAAGGCAAGAGATTGCCTGATGCTATTAATGAGGTTGCAATATTCCCAATGAGGAGTGCAATAACACTTGAGTACAGCCTTTACATAAATGATGAGTACCTATGGCACGATGTCGCTGACGGTTTAATAGTGGCTACACCAACGGGTTCCACGGCATACGCCATGTCCGTTGGCGGACCTCTGCTTCATTCAAGGGCTAGGGTTTTTGAGGTCGTCCCTGTCAATAGTACTAACCTGGCGCGCGTGCCTGTTGTGGTACCTGAGGACGCTGTGGTGCGTGTTAGGGATATAGTGTCTAGGTCTAGGGTTGAGGTTATCATAGATGGTAGTGTTAGGTCCCATGTAGGTAATGAGGTTAGGGTTAGCGCTGGAAAGCCGCTTAAGCTTGTTAGGGTTGGTGGTGTTTCGAGCACGATTGGTCGTTACGAGAGGAAAGTCAGTCTCATGGCTAACATGGACCTGCCACCTAGCGCTAAGTTCATACTGAAGATCCTGGAGTATGAGGGTCAATTAACCCAGAGGGAGATTGCCGAGAAGACTATGCTTCCGAGCAGAACCGTTAGACACGCGATAAGCGTGCTCATGCGGAGGGGGTTAATAAATAGACAGGTGATTTTGAGGGGCGGTAAGGAGGTTGTTGTGTACTCATTAATACCCACATCACGATAGTAGGGGATTACTCGAAACCTTAATTGCCGTGCATCTAAGATACCGACCTTCATCCCTATTTGATTTATTTAACATTATTACATATGCGACATTATTTCTTACCTTAATACCTATCCTAGGCCATAGCAGTAATTGGGTGTGGGTTACGTACCTCCTTAATTCATTCATCATACATATTAAATACACAACCTGCCACTTAAAAAATTGTTTGTAAGGTGCAGAATCTGCACATTTTCCATAGAACAATATTATCATTATGAACCATAAATTTAATAAATTCTATAGTAGTGATGAAGTATTGATGAGTGTTAATGGAGAATCGAGGAAGGATATTAATGAGGAATTGATTGAAGAAGGGCGGGATTTCATAAGGAGAATAATGGAACCCTCACCCGCCATAGTCAGGATTCACTGCTATAATTGTAATTTCGATAGTATCAAGATACCAAACGGTGTCGAGTTTAGGTTTAGATTATTAATGCCATTCATGGCAGCCGTGATTAGGTATAGGCAATCAATCAAAGACTTGCTCATGCTCGACTCAAAACCCGTCATAACAGCCATCTATCAATCAAGGGTTAAGGATAAGAAGACGGAGAGACCCGTGGTAATTATCTACGGGGAGATAAACCCAACGAAGAGGATATGGAGGGTCCTAGGTATATACAACCTCGTGCTCAATGATTATAAGGATTCAATAGTTAAGCAATTCAACATAATAACGAAGAAGGAGGTTTGGCACTACCACCAAAGCGTATCCCTAAATGGCAAGACGCAGCACGTGGGCATAGTCATAGCGAACAAGGTCCTCATAAGGTACCTAACCAGGTTCGGTGAGGATGGGGCATCAGTTAAAATGGCATTGCTAACCCCAGATGGCGTACAAATCAGGAGATTACACGTTGACTCTGAGGAGGAAGTTACTGCTGAAGAAAAATCAATGATAGGCGAATAATACAGTAAAATTAAAATATACATGATTACTCATATTAAATAATGATAGGACACAGACTGAGCACCACAGTAATTATTATAACGATAGTGCTCGTACTCGCAATAATCATATCACCATACATAATACCTACACAACGGAATAATTATGGCTTACGCGTACATGAACCAGTACCTAGGTTAGCACCAACTGCATCCCTGGTTGGCGCCTTCGCCTACGTTTCAAACTTCGAACTTGCACATGAACCCTTGACCTACTATGGATGGGAAGTAATCAGTGGTGAGGCATCGATAGTAACCACACCGAACTACTGGGGCGAACCATCGCTGAAGTCAACCGCTGTAAATAATGTCCCGCAAATTGATATTGTTAATCCAAACCTAATCGTTAGGGGTGATCAATTCCTATCCTTCCAGGTAGCTATCTACTATGGTTCTGGTGGTAGTGGATTCTTTGGCTTGGTTAATGCGAATTACCAACCCGTGGCAATCGTCGGTGTGGCCAACGGTTATGTATGGGCTGGCCCAAACCTAACTGACTTAAAGCCTGTCGTTTCATTATCGAGCCTATCCAACGCCCTCTACCCACCTGGCTGGGTCTTCATAATGGTTAACGTGTATAACGCGAGCACGCCATACAATAAGACCGCGGGTTGGGTGATGCAGGTGTTTGTTGATGGAACAGACCAACCACCCTTTGAAGTGGGGGGTTCCTGACGCCGGTAATTATTACACCGCAGCAATAATAACCGAGAATGGTACGGTGTACTACACAGACATAATAGTCACGAGTCTCGAGATACCCATATATCTACAGAAGTATAATAACATGGAGGGTTACGGACAGGGTTCTGGATTAATAACGACATTATTACCACCATTTTACAACCTAACGGCTCTCGTATTACTTAGGTATTGGAATACACCACAGGTTGGTATACTGAGCTTCCAAATAAACGCCATGAACTACTACGGAACAACTAGGTCGACCTGTGTTGGATTCTTCCAGATAGGTGTTGACCTGGACCCGAATGGCACAATTGCTCCCTGGTACGTGCCAGGTAAGAACTGCATAGCCCATTACTACTTCAACGAAACCACAATGAACCCGGCAGTACTGCCTGGTGTGCCAACGCCTAATAATACGTTACTTAAGTTGATGATTTACTACAACATGAGTGCTAAGGAGATAGTCTTTGAGATTTATGATTACAACACGAGCGAGTTATGGATACATGAGATACCGTATAGTGGAACGCCATTTTACGGCACGTACACACAGCTGGAGTTTCAATACGCATACACGAAATACCCAATAACTGATTACATATTCAATGGCACAATGTTCGATATTGAGGTTACGTTCCTAAACGGAACAACAGCCACCCTACCCGCAAGCTATATGATACCCTTCGAATTAAGTGCACCACTAACCTGGGACTTAACGTACTATAATGCCAACGCGTCTGGCTACAACCAATTCGCCAAGTAACGCAGAATTTGCATAAGCAAAATAATTAAAAACCATTGACAATCATAAAACCCGTGCCTAATACCCTACCCAATCTATGGAACACACTCAGTACGATGGAGGTTGGCGGCGTTAGGGTGCGTTACTACTCATTAAGAGCCCTTGAGAGGGCTGGTTTTGATATTGTGAGGTTTCCGTACACGATTAAGGTGTTTATAGAGAATATGCTCAGAAACTTCGATGGTCAAGCTATAACCGAGGAAGATATCGAGAACTTGCTACATTGGAACCCAAGTAACCCAGGTACCAAGGAGGTGCCTATCAAGGTTGCCAGGGTCTTGATGCAGGACTACACAGGTGTGCCTGCACTCGTGGATTTAGCTGTTATGAGGGAGATCGTGAGTAAGTACGGTATTGACCCCAAGGTGATAAATCCCCAGGTCCCAACTGACTTAATCATAGACCACAGCGTACAGGCTGATTACTGGGGTAGGCCTGATGCGTTGAGACTAAACATCAAGCTTGAGGTTCAGAGGAACGCGGAGAGGTACGAGTTTCTCAAGTGGGCTCAGAACGCCTTTAAGAACTTCAGGGTCTTCCCGCCAGGCACCGGCATTATCCACCAGGTACACCTTGAGCACATAGCCAGGGTTGTGATGACAGAGGATCTAGGCCTGAGTGAGAAGCTTGCCTACTTCGACACCGTAGTCGGCATGGACTCACACACAACTATGATTAATGGCCTCGGCGTTGTTGGTTGGGGTGTTGGTGGTGTTGAGGCTGAGGCTGCACTGCTCGGTCAACCAATCGCGGTGCTACCGCCACAGGTTGTTGGTGTTAATCTCTATGGTAAACCAAGACCTGGTGTTACAGCGACGGACATAGTCCTCTACATAACGGAGACCTTGAGGAAGTACAATGTTGTTGATAAGTTTGTTGAGTTCTTCGGTGAGGGTGTTAAGGAATTACCTGTGCCTGATAGGGCAACGATAGCCAACATGGCGCCTGAGTATGGCGCAACGACCGGCTTGTTCCCAGTTGATGAGCAGACCCTGGCTTACCTGAGGTTGACTGGTAGGGATGAGTGGTTGATATCCCTTGTCGAGAGGTACTACATGGAGCAGGGCGTGTTCGGTTCACCAAGGGAGGGTGATATTGAGTATAGCCAAGTGATTGGTATCGACCTATCAGCAATAGAACCAAACCTGGCTGGACCATCACTGCCGTGGCAAAGGAGGGGGTTGAGCGAGGTTCCGAAGAGTATTGAACCTATTATTGAGGATAGAAATAAGAGGAGGAACATAACCGGTAGAAAGAAGGTCATTATAGAGATTGATGGCAAGAAGGCGGAGCTTGAGGATGGCTTCGTTGCCATAGCCGCAATAACAAGCTGCACAAACACAAGCAACCCATACCTACTAATGGCAGCAGGTCTGATAGCCAAGAGAGCTGTTGAGCTTGGCATAGCACCACCACCCTATGTAAAGACCGTGTTAGCCCCCGGTTCGAGGGTTGTTGAGGAGTACCTAAGGAGGTCCGGTTTGCTGCAGTATCTTGAGAAGATAGGCTTCTACATAACGGGCTTTGGTTGTATGGTGTGTATAGGAAACACGGGACCTCTACCCGAGCCTGTTATTAAGGCCATTAGGGAAAATGATGTGATTGCTGCAGCCGTTCTCTCAGGCAATAGGAACTTCGAGAATAGAGTGCACCCGGACGTTAGGGCTAATTACCTAGCATCGCCACCTATGGTTGTGGTATACGCCCTGGCAGGTACGGTAAATAAGGACCTCACAAGGGAACCCGTAGCATACACCAACGATGGGAAACCGGTTTACCTAAAGGATCTATGGCCCAGCGATGAGGAGGTCAGAAAGTATGTTGAGAAGTATGTAACACCTGATGAATTTGTTGAGAAGTACACAAGGATCGGCGACCTAGTGCCTGATGAGTGGAACCAGCTTAAGGCACCAGGTGGTGATCTATATCAGTGGAACCCAAGTAATACGTACATAAGGAGACCACCATTCTTTGATGACTTTGACCCTGACAGGCTTGTTGAGGTTAAGGACATAATCGGCGCTAGGGCTTTACTTGTGCTTGGTGATAACATAACAACAGATCACATATCACCTGCCGGCTCCATACCAACCGACTCACCAGCCGGTAAGTACTTAATATCGCTTGGCGTTAAGCCTGAGGACTTCAACACATTCGGTACCAGGAGGGGTAATTGGGAGGTTATGGTTAGGGGAGCCTTCTGGAATAAGGGTGTTAGGAATAGGATGGGTGGTAAGGTCCTTGAGGGCGGTTACACGATACACTGGCCCGATGGGCAGGTAATGACGGTGTTCGATGCAGCAATGAAGTATAGGGAGGAGGGCAAGCCCTTAATTATACTGGCTGGCCAAACATATGGTGCCGGTAGCTCGAGGGATTGGGCGGCAAAGGGACCGAAATTGCTAGGCATAAAGGCGGTGATTGCAAAGAGCTTTGAGAGGATTCATAGGAGTAACCTAGTTGAGATGGGGATACTACCGCTCCAATTCATGGAGGGTGAGGGTGTGGATAAGCTCGGCATTACGGGAGACGAGACCTTCGACATTATCGGTCTATCACAGGGATTAAGGCCTAGGCAGGTTGTTGATCTCGTAGTACACAAGCCGGACGGTAGGGAGGTCAGGACTAAGTTACTTGTTAGGCTCGATACACCAATGGAGGTGCAGTACTTCCTAAACGGTGGCATACTTCAGTATGTGCTTAGGCAGATAATAAAGCGTGAGCTTAAGAAATAAGTTAAAAAGTAGTTTATTTTCAATTAAAAATCTTATAAAAGCGCCTTCGCAATCTCCATGATCTTAGCTCTCCAATCCTTAGCCCTAACTATTGCACTGGCGACCAACACACCCACCGTCCCAAGCTCAATAGCCCTCCTAACATCATCACCACTCTCAATACCAGCACCGGTAATCACGGGAACATCACCACCAACCTTCTTAACCAACTCAACAGTCTTAACAATGACGTCAGGCTTCTCCCTACTCACAGCCTTACCCGTACCAATCAGCTCAGGCGGCTCAACAGCAACAGCCGTAGGCCCAAGCGCTGCCGCCGCAGCACTTGAGTATGGATCGGGGGCGCAAACTATCGTTTCCAACCCCAGTCCCTTAGCCCTACTCACCAACCACGCTAGGTCATTCAACAACAACCTATTCTCACTATGGTTAAGAATAACCCCAGAGGCACCGACCTCCTTTACGAACTCGAGCGGCACATGCCCAGTCCTCGCCCCAGGCTCCACGGGGTCGGCGCCCTGCGCAAACGTTGGTATCTCCACGTTCTCAGCCACAAGCCTAAGCTCGGTCATTGGTGGTGCAACGATTATGGAGACACCGAGCTCCTTAGACACGGCCTCAGCGACCTTAGCCAACTCCAACGCCCTCCTACCAAGTACCTCGGGGTAAACCTTCATGTTTATAACCAGGACCGGGTACCTCACGGTATATCCAGGCGCCTTTTGAGGTTAATAACATTGTGGTTTAACAGTTAAACCTCCTTTTACCCGGACTTATCGGTTAGACGTAAGTATTCCATCAGCATAAGGTGATTAATCATATTAATCATTTCATAGCCAGTCTATGTCGTAGCCTCCCTCACCGAGTTCCTCCCTAATCTTGGCTAGCACATCCATTGTGCCTAGGTAGGTCATGTCTGTCAGGTAGACCTCCACGTTATTGAGGTGCTCCCATGTGCGTGCGTAATGGAGTATTGTCTCTACATCGACTAAGTCCTTGGCGAAGATTTTCGAACACGTCCATGCCTA
>LOCH01000154.1 GCA_001516765.1 Vulcanisaeta sp. MG_3
CCCCTTTATTCTTCGAAAAACATTCTACTTCTAATTGTAAAACTTAAGACATAGTTTGTTTGGTAATAGAAATGTTTAAATACTAGGAATAGAAAGTAACCTTAGGATGAGAACTCTGTTCACGATCATGTTCCTGGTGATGATAGCCCTTACAATCATTGTTCTTACTGGCTCAGCTCAGCAGTTCAGGCCGAAGTACCTATTTAGGCTCTCGATCACTGTCACAAACGCCTCGTACATATATTACTACCACGTTGCGGAGATTACAATGTCAAAACCCGAGACGCTGACCCTTGTTAGTGTCGAGTATAGTGGGGAGTTGATTAATAATGCGTGGGTTTATGTGGAGAATCAATGGGGGCAATACGTGGCTATTATGCACGTAATCGCCAATGGAAAGGCATGTAGTAGGGAGCAGACAATAACCCTTGAGCCGGGGAATTACTACATCTCAGTGCTGGTACAACCCAATGCACCAGTTCACTACGGGGAAAACGCGACAATAACCCTAGACTTCCTACCTCTCAATAAATAAAAACAGGTCAATGCGAAAAACCATGAGTAATATTGAGCGGCGAGTACGTGAATAAATTAAAGAGGAGGGCCATGAATTTACCGAGGGCAGGCGAGACCATTGATGATGCGGACTTGGCAATGTTCTTCGTGGACCAGGGGATACAGCTATACGTAAAGGCTGTGCATTACGAAATCTTCGACGTGAGGATCAGGAGTCACGGGGTTAGGGAGTTATTGGGTTTATTATCGAAGGAGCTTGAGACTCACGGCTTTATTAATGAGGCTCGATTGATCAGAGACTTCGTCATTAGTAATAGGGATGTCTTGGTCATGCTTGAGGAGGCCTATATCGAGGCGAGGTATGGCGATGCGAGCTACGGCACTGATGATTTAAGCAAGGCCATAAATGTGGCTAGGGAGTTGGTGAAGTTGTTGGATGAGGTGGTTAGAAGTGTCAAGTTGGGTTAAGTACCACTTCGAACACTTAAGGAGGTGGCGTGAGTATGCAAGAGCCATAGCAAGGGCTGCTAGGGATTTGGTGCCCAATGCCAGGGTTTACGTAATTGGTGGCGTGGCTGAGGACAGGACTACCGTACTTAGCGACATAGACATACTAATAATTATTCCAGACACGGTGAGTGCTAACAGGAGGAGGCTTTATGTCGATATTATGGTCAGGGCAATGGATCTGTACGGGCTTCCCTGGGACGCCCCAGTGGAGTTGCATATAGTCGGTGAGGGTGAGGCGAGGGATTACCTTGAGCATTCAGGGCGTGTAATAGAGATAGATTAGGCGCACAACCTTTAACTACCACGAGGGTTTGTAGAAATCAATGCAGTATGGGTACTTCGAGCAATTTAGTGAGGAGACTGCTAGGATGTATAGGTTCATAGAGGTCACCCTCCAATGGGTCTACTCATTGACGGCTAATACCATTAAGGGCATCGTTGATAGCCCAGCCAGGGTACTCGAGATAGGTCCTGGCACGGGTGTCTTAGCCAATAAGCTCAGTAAACTTGGTTATTACGTGGTTGGTGTAGATGCTAGTTTGGCGATGCTAAGGAGGGCGCAGGGTAGGTTTTGGAGACCTGACTTCGTGAATGGTGGCAGTTGGGCGCTACCAATTGGTGTGAGTAAATTCGATGCCGTTGTGGCAGTTTTCACGCTCCATCACTGGGGCGATCACGAGCTATCCATGAGTAATGTCGTGAAATCCCTAAGGCCCAATGCTTCATTTATCGTTGTGGAGGTCGATGGGGATAGGTTGAATGCCCACGGCCACTCATGTACGAGTAAGTGCCTAACTGATGTGTTAACGCCGTACTTCAATGATGTGGTTTTGAGGCGTAAGTTTCCGCTGATAATTGCAATTGCCAAATCACCTAAGGCACCCACGCCTTAGATACCTCATAACAACGCCTACGGATAAACCCTCAATACCCGCCACAGCCGAGGCAATCAATATGTTTACTGGTGTTGGTGGGTCTATGGTTGTGGAGAATAACGTAAGTGCTGCCGCTAAACCCAATTGCGCTAGGGCTAAGGTTTTAAGTAATGGCTTATTCACGGCGCACCTCTCCTCCCTAATCGTAGTTACTAACTTCACAAAACCAATACTGCCAATCCTGACTTTTAAGTGTTTTATTTGTTGATGGTACGGGAATGCTTATTAGGTTTAGTGCGCGTTTCACATAATGAGTGTACTCGAAGTTCTTAATAATGCCATTAACGGCGTTAAGGGTCTCGTCGATGAGTGCATAATCGTAGCTAGGAACGTTAGGTGGTCAATGATTAGGTTTGCAAACAACGAACCGACAATAATAAACAATTGGCTGACACAGGAGGTGAGCCTATACGTTGCTAAGTCCAGGAGGTACATAACGGCATCGCTCACGTCAATAAACGCCAGGGACATAAGTGATGAGCTGCAGAGGATGGTTAAGAGGCTCGAAAACCTGCCCGAGGACGAACTCTACACAGGACTAACGCATGTCGGCAAACCCAGCCAGTTACCTGGGTCCTACGATAAGAACGTTGAGGTTGACGTTGGCAGAATCGTTGATAAGCTTAACAACGCGATAAATGCATCCCTGTCCGAGGGCTCGAGTAGGAATGCAGGGGCCCTAACGTTTGGCGTTGAGGAGAGGTATTATGTGGATACCACAGGGCTTGAGCTCGAGGATAAATTATCATTCGTAACACTGACGATAAGGGCCTTCTTGGATGATGTCTCGGCAACCTCCGTATCCGTATCGAGAACGTTAAGCGAATTCAAACCCGAGAATGCAGGTAGGGAGGCTGGATCATTGGTTGCGTTGGCGAAGGGATTGCCTGAGGAGAGGATAGATAATGGGCGTTATGACGTACTGCTCGGACCGTTGGTCGCGGGTCACCTGTATGGATTACTGGTATCCACCTGGTTCAACGCCTACTCAATAATTACCGAAATGTCTGGTGTTACTAGGGATGACGTCGGTAAGCAGGTGGCCAGTGAGAAATTAACCCTCGAGGACTTATCGGGTGAGGGTTCCGTGGTTGGTTCGGAGGCCTTTGATTACGAGGGTAATGCCACGACAAACCTCACAATCCTAAATGGGGGTGTCTTAACGAGCATTCTTCACAATAACAGGACAGCCGCGCGATTCGGTGTAACCAGTACAGGTCATGCTGTGAATAATTGGGTTAGGCCAAGCCCAAGGCATGTGAGGATTGGTGCGGGTAGCTTATCGAGTGATGTTGATACTGTGATGAGGGAATTAGGTAGTGGATTGTTGATAACTAATAATTGGTATACTAGGTTCCAAAATATTAAGGAGGGTTTGTTCTCGACAGTTGTTAGGGATGTTGCATTGCTTATTAGGGATGGAAGACCTGCTGCCAGGTTACGTGGATTAAGGATTGCGGATTCCTTCAAGACGTTGCTTAGGAACTTCACGGACTCTAGTAAAGATATGAGGCAGGTCTATTGGTGGGACATGCCTATACCGGCTTCATCACCATTCTACGTTTTGATCGGGGGACTCAACATAACGAAAGGTTAGGTTGGTGATTTCAAAACCCTAACCCCACTAACCCTGAAGGTCACGCCACCCAGGAAGACAGGCACTCCCTGCTCAGGGTTTCCCTTACCGCAAGTCCCTGGGAAGAAGCGTAGGTCATTAGCCATAGCATCCACATTGCTCCATAGGGTCTTGGTGTCAACCTCAATGAATGGGTCCCTAATCATGTACTTGAGATCCCCATTCTCGATGTAATAGGCCTCGAAACCACCGTACCTACCGAACCAACGCCTATCATCGATGTTCCACTCGGTGTATGAGGCAATGAATAAGCCCTTCCTCGTCTCTCTAACAATCTCCTCGGGCTTCCAATCACCAGGTGCTAGGTAGGTATTTGCCATCCTAGGTATTGGTTCCTTATCAAACTCACTAGCCCTAGCCGCCGCATTGCTCGTTAGCCCTATGTAGCTGGCGTACTCCCTATTCATGAGGAACTCATTGACATAACCATTCCTAATCAAGTACCTAGGCCTAGCAGGCACGCCCTCCTCATCCACGAGGTAATAACCGTAACTATTGGGTATTGTTGGGTCATCGATTATTGTGACCAGGTCACTACCCAGCTTGTAACTACCTAGGTAATCAACCCTCATGTAGGACTCACCCGCCTCAGCACCCTCCCTACCCATTATCCTATCCAACTCCGATGGGTGGCCAACGCTTTCATGCACTAATATGCCAGCTAACTCGGGACTAAATACGACATCCATCACGTCATCGTGCGGAAGCGGCTTCGCCTTATCAAGGACATCCCTGATCGCGCTAACTTCCCTATCCAACTCCTGCTCCACATTGCCCAGTATCTCAAAACCGCCCGAACCGCCAAACTCCACATTCCTCTGGGCACTACCCTTCTGTGGGTCATAGGCTATTAATGAACCGAATAAGTAAATCCTCGGTACCCTACTCCTCACGTAAGCTCCATCACTGGTTATCAATACCTTGTCCGTAATTTTAACGTTAAGGAATAGGTTCCTAACCCTAACCCTAGGCTCGACCTTAATGCGCGAATCAAGCCCCGTTAGGTACTTCACCAAGTAATCATCACTCAAATCCTCAACCTTAACCCCCTCATTAACGCTGTAGGAAACCCTAGCCAACCTCTCATGACCAAGCCTTATCTTCCTCCTCCTAATCCTAGCTACAGCCCTGGCGTAAGTTACGGCTCTACTTACGGCATCCTTAATTGAGTCCCAGGAGGTGTCGCTAGTTGCTGCGAAACCCCACATACCATCAACTAAAACCCTAACTGAAACACCGCCATAGGAGTAATTACCAATTGATTGGAGGGCACCATTCCTAACATGTATAAAGCGGACAGAATCAACCTGGAATCTTGCCTCGGCGTAGGAGGAACCCATGCCAAGGGCTAAATCCACAGCCTTAAGTAGGACATCCTCGGAAACCTCCATTAACAAGTCAATGTAAGTCACCTAATTAAAAATTATGAGGACGAAGAGACCTAATACTTCAATGAAGGGCTTAAGGTCTAATGACCTAATGAACAACAAGCCCGCCCTTTAGGGCAAGGAGATCAGCTCCTCCATATCGTTAGCATCCAGGTACACCAAGTACCTGCGCCGTAGGTAATCAAGGGCTTCATCACCACCCCATAAAACCCTACCCTCATCAATAACGGTCTTAACAAGACCAAGTGGTGCGCTTTTCGAGATCCACAAGATCTATCAAATCCTCATGAACACCCAATGCCTCGGCCAAGTCAACAATTAGTGAACCCAGCTCGATAGCATTATCAACGCCTCCTCTCGAAGACCACTGCTATGTCATAATCCCTATCAGTACCAACCCCTAGCCCCTGGAAACCAAATAAGAAGGCATACTTAACTCTGTGCTTCATGAAAACATCACGCAAGGCATTAATGTTTAAGTTAGG
>LOCH01000155.1 GCA_001516765.1 Vulcanisaeta sp. MG_3
GGGTTCCCCAGCTGTACGAGAGCGGCATCACTGTGATAGACCTATCAGCAGATTTAGACTTTAAGGATCTGCGGCATACGTCGAGTGGTATGGCTGGGAGAAGCCGCATCCATACCCAGACTGCTGGCTAAGGCTGTGTATGGACTACCCGAATTACATAGGGAGGAGCTTAGGGGCGCTAAGCTAATTGCCGTACCCGGCTGCATGGCGACGGCAGCAATAATATCACTGGCGCCAATCGTTAAGGCCAGCCTTATTGATACCGATAGGATAGTGGTTGATGCGAAGATATCAAGCTCTGGAGCTGGCGCTCACGCACCAAGGCTCGATCTGCACCCGTTCAGGACATACGTCATTAGGCCATACGAGGTTGTTCACCATAGGCACACCGCTGAGATAGAGCAGGAACTGGGTCTACTAATTAATAGGCGGGTTCGCGTAGCCTTCACACCACATGCTGTGGACTTGGTTAGGGGCATACTAACGACATCGCACACATGGCTTGTTAAGGATGTGTCTGAACCAGACATATGGAGGGTGTATAGGTCAATGTATGGCAATGAACCATTCATCAGGCTTGTGAAGGACAGGGCTGGGTTCCAGAGATATCCAGACGTTAAGTACGTAATAGGTTCTAATCTCGTGGATATCGGCTTCGAAATAGACAATAGATTAGGTAGGTTAGTGATATTATCAGCAATTGACAACCTAATGAAGGGGGCCAGTGGACAAGCCGTACAGGCTATGAATGTGGCCTTAGGATTTGAGGAAACAACAGCCCTAAACCAAGTACCACTCTACCCTGTATGACCTTTTTCAATCTTACTTTAAATTCAACACGACCTTGCAATTATCCCTCACGTTTTAAGTAAACGCCTTAATTCCTCCAGTGAGGAAATAGTTATAGACTGAACATTGTCTCGAACTAGGATATCGGGATCCTTAAGTGCATGGCCTGTTGCAATTAGAACCACCCTATCGTTCACATCAACAATACCCTCCTTCAACGCCCTTAGGTAACCTGCTAAGGAAGCCGCGCTCGCAGGTTCCACACCAACACCCTCCCTACCCAACATTCCTTGGGTCCTTATTATCTCCTCATCAGAAACCTCGAGGAATAAGCCGTTACTGTACTTAACAGCCCTATACGCCCTAAACCAATTAACGGGTTTCCCAATCCTTATTGCAGATGCCACTGTCCTTGGATTATCAATCCTAGCCTCACCCAAACCCCTCCAGTACCTGACCATTGGTGCCGCGCCCTCAGCTTGAACCCCAATCATCCTAGGTACCCTATCAATAACACCCAACTCAAGCAACTCCCTGAAGCCCTTCCATATGGCGTAGATGTTACCGCCATTACCCACCGGGACAAACACGAAGTCCGGTACTCCAATCTCCTCAACAATCTCAAAGGCTATGGTCTTCTGACCCTCAAGCCTCCATGGATTTATCGAATTAAGTGGATAGTAATTGATGTCATTAACAGCGCCGTCGTTAAGTACAGTATCGAGTACATACTCCAAGGCGTTGTCGAACGTACCAGGTACCTCCACAATGCGTGCACCATGTAGTATTGACTGGGCAAGCTTTCCCCTCGCAACATTACCCTTGGGAAGAACCACCACGCACTCAAGCCCAGCCCTGGCTGAGTAGGCTGCGGCAGATGCGGCGGTGTTACCCGTGGATGCCACAACAACACCCCTGACACCCAGCGATACCGCTAACGACGCACCCACAGTCATGCCCCTATCCTTAAAGGAACCCGTTGGATTTGCACCCTCAAACTTAACATAGGCATTTGGATACTCCCTCAACCTTATTAATGGTGTCGATCCCTCACCCATGGTAACAACATGATTCAACCCTGGCAACAAATCCCTATACCTCCAAACACCCCTACCGCGAAGTCCACCCCACCTAATGTGAGCCTTGCCCGTGTCCACTAAGGTATCGAGAAGCTCCCCACACCTTGGACACCTCATGACGAATGGACTTGGCTCAACCTCGTAACCACACCTTGGGCACTTAAGGACGTATTTACTGAAGGGTTTTATTAGTTCCTGGTTTCCATTTCAAACCCCTGATAATCTGTTAAATAGGTTATTTAAGCATTACCATCAAATTAATAGGGTATTGAGCTCACGTAATACTTTAAATAAATGCGAAAGCACAATGTAGTTACATAATGCAGGCAATTAGGATCTTAATAGTAGGCTTTGGAAATGTTGGGCAGGGTTTCTTTGAGCTACTCACCAGGGTTAAAGGTAGGTTGGGGCTCAATGTCGTTGTTACGGAAATAATAGATAGGAGGCGTGGTCACATAATAAATCCAAAACCTAGCATACTTAATGAGGCAATTCAAGGCAGGTTATTAGGAGATAAGGTCGAGGTTGATGAGATTCCAAGGCTAATATCTGAAAGCAATGCAGATATAATGTGTGAGTTCACGGACCTTGTTGTGAGGTCAAAGGGTGAACCCGCATTTACATACCTAGCCACGGCATTAAGAAGTGGTAAGCACGTGATCACCACTAATAAGGGCCCAATAGCGTTTCATTACGATGAGTTGATGGAGTTAAGTAGGAGGTATGGTAAGCTCGTTAGGTTTAAGGGCACCGTCATGGCTGGTACGCCATCCTTCAACATACTCAACCTATTACCTGGAGCTCACGTGGAGTCATTCATGGGCATTCTCAATGGTACCACAAACTTCATTCTAACTAAGATGTATGAGGAGGGCTTGTCCTTCGATGATGCACTAAGGCTCGCCCAGCAATTGGGCTATGCCGAGGCGGACCCATCTCTAGATATTGATGGGCTTGATGCGGCATTGAAGACTATAATTTTGTCGAGGGTCATCGGTTGGAAACATGAGTTAGAGGGCATGGAGGTTAGGGGAATTAGGGGCATTGACATCAGGGGGTATGGTGATAAGGTCGTTAAGTTGATAGCCTATGCCGATAAGGATAAGGCATATGTGAAGCCAATACCACTGGATAAGAACGATATACTAGCCCACGTGTCACGAAACCTGAACGCCCTGAGGTTAAGACTTGATACTCTGGGTGAGTTAACGATAATAGGGCCCGGCGCTGGTAGATACGAGACAGCCCAGGCTGTGTTGACGGATCTAGTAGACATATTAAATGCAATGAGGCATTAAAGTCCAATTAAAAATAGATCATATTAATTTCAAATGCTTCATGGTCTCTAATGTTAGGATTGTTATTCCTGCAGCCCCACGGACGAGGTTATCGCCCAAAACAACCATCCTAAGCACGTTATTCCTAACCGAAACCCTACCCACACTAACAGCCATTGGGTCTAAATCCCTAGCGGGTTGTGGCGCATCAATCCTATCCAGCACCTTCACCGGTTCCTTAGGTGCCGTGGGTAATTCAGCTTCCTGGGGTAATGATCTAAAGTTCCTTAGGGCATTAATTACCTTATCCCGATCCATTGGCTCCTTGAGTACAGCATGTATGACTGCCATGTGCCCATACTTAACGGGTACCCTCGTCGATGTTACATAAATGGGTCTTCCCCATGGCTCATAATTGCCCGGTGACTGTTTTCCAAGCATTTTGTTTATCTCCGCATCAATCTTCTCCTCCTCACCCTTTATGAACGGTATTACATTACCATCAATCGCCAGGTAGGAAAGCCCCAGGTAACCCGCGCCTGATACGGACTGCAGCGTGACTATGTGCAACTCGTGAATCAAGTCCTGGAGTGGCTTTAGGGGCATTGATATTATCGCGGCCGTACAGTTCGGGTTCTTAACCAACCAATTACCCTTAGTACTCCTAAGAATCTCAAGGTGGTTCCAATTAACCTCAGGATTTATCAAAGGAACACCGGGGCTTAACCTCTCCGGTGATGCGTTGGACACAACATTAATTCCCGAGGCAAGCAATTTACTCTCTACGGAACCGGCAACCTCGTTGGGCAATGCCGATAATACAACATCAACATCCTTGTGATCAAGGGGTTCCGTGGATACCAACTCTATGTCCCTTGCATACTCAGGTATATCGCCGGGTATGAACCAGTGGACAGCATCGCCATACCTACGCCCAACCTTACCCGGCGATGCGGATAACTTAACCACATCAATGAATGGGTGATTCTCAAGAAGCTTAACCATCCATTGCCCAACAAGCCCTGTGGAGCCTAGTATGGAGACCCTCACCCTACCCATTTTCTCACCCACCTATGCAAGTCCTTAACTAGGTGTAGGGTATCCTCACCGTTACCGTTACTGAGTAGGGAGACCACGTGACTTCCCTCATGCATTACGTGCTCCACGTTGTATGACGAAGCAATACTCACGATCTCGCGGATAAAGCTCTCATTATTAGCTATACCGCACCCAACAACTGAGACCTTATACCTACTATCCCCAACCCTACCCACATTAACTATCTTAGGCGTCTCTATGCACCTATTATTTATGTACGTCCCATAGTCAAGCCATGGACTCGTTATCAGCGTTAAAATCCTATTCTTAAGTAATGGCTCGAAGGTCTTTGGGTGGAACTTCTTGGCGCCAACTATCGATGCTGCGTAGGCCTCCTCATAACAAACCTCTCTAATGAGCACCGGGTCATCCACAACCCTGGGGTCGCCGCTTAATAAGCCACCGCTGTCCGTGTATAATGTTAGCCTTGATGCGTTTAGGTAACTAGCCAGTAATGAGGCTGTGTAATCACTGCCACCCCTACCCAGTGATGCGTATCTACCGTCCAGGGTCACGCCGAGGAAACCCGGTACAATGAGTACATCGTACTTACCAAGCAGGTTTAGGAGTTTAGCACGAACATTACCACTACTCAGCTCATGCATCACATCGGCATTGCCCCAATTCTGATTCGTAACCAGGCCCGGCTCATAGACTGCCTTGGCTTTGACGCCAAGTACATCATTTAGAACCCCCTCCACGAGTAACGACGAGAGGAGCTCACCATGGACGACCACGTAATCCTTAACCCACGGTTCCCCGAGATTTATGAACCTACGCAACTCCTCATTAACTAACTCCAGGAACCTAACGTACGGGCTCAAGCCTAGGTCGTGAGCCTCGTCCATGTATACCGAGAGAGCCTCATTTATTATCGCGGGATTGTGCTCATCGAAGGCTTTGATAAGCAAGTCTGTTACACCCTTCATTGCCGAGATAACAAGGATTAGTTTTCCACCGAAGTCCCTACCAACAACCCTACCTATAGTCCTCAAAACAGACCCTCTTGTCAGTAGGGAACCACCGATCTTTGAAACCCGGAGGTCCCTCTCTAGTACTTGGTTTCCATTTCCATCTCACCACCTATATAGGCACGCACATTATACCTATTTAAAATTTACCTTCTTCAACAAAATATATACCACCAATCGTAATATAAATAGCAATAATAATAGCGGGAATATCCATGGCAATTATTTACTAAAATCAATATTTTTAATTATTAATTATTTATTTTAATTATTACTGGAATCTCACATATACTCCTAATAATCCCAACACGGCATCCCAGGCGGTGATCTTAACGCTCATATTAACACCTAATTGAAAACCAAGTTATATCTTAAGGGGTATTTGGATGTGGTTATATGCTATCTCTCCACTTCATGTTTAAGTTGTTGCGGGTTTAAGTTTCTCATGAGGATGTAGTAGTTGAGTCCATCTAGGAGTGCCAGTATGCTTGCGTGGACTATGCTCGTGGATAGCCCCATGGTTCTCCACGTTACTTTCCCATCACTGAATTCCATAAGTACCCTAACTACACTCTCCGTGCTTTTGACTTCCCCTGGTAGTACGACTCTGTAATCCGTCAGCTTGACCCGTCCCAACTCTGGGTATACCCTAGTTGCTATATTCCTTATAGCTAAGTCCACGGCGTGGACTGGGCCTACGCCCTCGGCTACGCTTAGTTCGTTGTTGACCTTAACGACGGCTATGTTCAACGAGCCCTCACCAATGACCTTCCAATAATCAATCCTGAGGTAATCCCTGAATAGCCCAAGCTCCCTCATCGCTATGAGTATTGCGGATGCTGGGGCCAAGTCGAAGCTATAACCCTCATTCTCAAGCTCCTTGATCCTATCCAGAGCCCGTTTAAGCCTGGGATCCCCCTTATCGACGTTGATACCCAAATCCCTCAGGTAAATGAGTAGGTTTGATGCCCCAGCTAGTTCTGAAACAATGAATCTCCTCGAATTACTAACCAATTCGGGATCTATGTGCTCATAGGCCCTGGTAACCTTAGACACGCCATCAACGTGAAGTCCGGCTTTATGGGAGAAGGCAAAGTCACCCACGTAGGGTTGGTACGGGTTTGGACTTAGTCCCGCTGCCTCGTACACGAACTTAGAGATTACCTTCAATTTTCTTAAGCTCGCTGGGTCCTTCAGAACCTTAAAACCCATCTTAAGTACTAGGTTGGGCAGTACCTGGACCAGGTCGGCATTGCCTGTCCTCTCACCAATGCCGTTTATGGTCCCTTGTACATGCCTGGCACCAGCGAGTACGCCCATGAGTGTGTTGGCCACTGCACAACCTGAGTCATTATGCATGTGAACACCAACCTTGACCTTGAGCTCCCTCACTACCTTAGACGTTATTTCATAAACGTCCATGGGCAGCATGGCGCCGTTGGTGTCCGCGAGAACCACAACCTCGGCACTAGCCTCCTCAGCGGTTTTGACAACCTTAAGTGCATATTCAGGGTCCTCCCTAAACCCCTGGTAGAAGTGCTCTGCATCAAAGATAATGCTTAATCCGTGGTCCTTAAGGTACCTAATGCTTTCATACACCATTTCCAGGTTTTCCTCGGGACTAGCCCTAAGGACTTCCTTAACGTGGAGTGTCCAGGATTTACCTACGATGACCGCAACATCCACATCCGCATTCAATATAGCCGCCAGGTTAGGATCATCCCTAGCATTAACTCCTTTTCTCCTGGTCATCCCAAAGGCTGCTAACTTAGCATGGCTTAGCGGGTGTTCCTTCATTATCCTGAAGAACTCCGCATCCTTGGGGTTCGACCCAGGCCAACCACCCTCTATGTAATCGACACCTAGGTCATCAAGGAGCAGTGCTATCTTTACCTTATCATTCAATGTGAAGGATACGCCGGTGGCTTGGGCGCCATCCCTTAGCGTTGTGTCAAGGACCTCTATTGATTTCTAGACCACCCATACAAAATAGCACCAGATATATTGCCTATTTAAGCATTACCACCATCTATTTAATAGATGGTGTCCACTCCCAATATGAATGGAGTTGATAAAGCATTACCAAAGAATAAAATATAGAGTAATTATTTAAAAGCGTAATTCTATGCGTATAATGTGCTTGTGGTAGAGGGTCCCGTGATAAAGGTAGGCGACAACATAGACACAGACGTTATAATACCAGCCAAGTACCTAGTCTACACAGACCCAGCGGTATTGGGTAAGCACGCGATGGAACCATTAGATCCCCACTTCTACGAGAAGGCTAGCAGGGGTGTCATCCTGGTGGCCGGTAAAGCCTTCGGCATGGGCTCGAGTAGGGAGCAGGCAGCCATTGCGTTAAAGGCTGCGGGTGTCAAGGCAGTACTAGCCGAGTCATTTGCAAGGATTTTTTACAGGAACGCCATCAACAACGGCTTACCAGCACTCGTAGTACCTGGAGTTAGCAGGTTAATTAATGAGAATGATTGGGTACGCGTAATTGTAGACACAGGCGAGATCACGATTAACAATTCAAAGGTGATTAAGGCCAAGCCAATAACAGGAGTAGCGTTAGAGATATTGAAAAGCGGTGGTTTGCTTGAGTATTTAAAGGGACGTGGAATTTAACGAGTTAAGACATTAGTGACCTCGGGTCAGTCAGTTTTCCAGTTAGGGCTGCTGCAGCAGCTACTGCCGCATTGGCTAGATATACCCTACCCTCCTTAGACCCCATACGTCCTATAAAATTCCTATTACTAGTTGATACTGCCACCTCGCCAGGACCAACAAGCCCGAAGTGGCCTCCAATGCATGGTCCACAGGTTCCGTAGGTAACCACGCAGCCGGCTCTCGTTAGCACGTCTATGTAGCCGAGATCGAGCGCCTTAAGGAATACGTCCCTTGAGGCTGGTATTGCGATGCACCTGGCCTTTGCCTTACCCCTCCTTAGTATCCTCGCTGCAGCCTCAATATCGCTGAGCCTACCGTTTGTGCAGGAGCCTATGAATACGTAGTCAACATCTAAGCCCTCAACCTCCCTTATTGACTTGACGTTGTCAACACTATGTGGTGCAGCGATGAGTGGTTCAAGTCTATTAAGTTCGATATTGTACTCATCGGAATACTTAGCATCGGAATCGGGCGTTATTGGTTTAGCATCAATACCCCTGGTATTACGTATGTAATTGATTGTTTCCTCATCGGGGATGAAGATCGCTGCATCAGCGCCCATTTCCGTACCCATGTTGGATACGGTAGCCCTGTGATCCATTGGGAAGTTTTGCGGCTTCTCTACAAAGAATTCTACAGATTTACCGCTCAGACCTTCGGCTTTGAATTCACCGAGTATGTGGAGTGCTACGTCCTTACCGTAAACACCAGGATTAAGCTTACCAATTAATTTAATCCTGAAGGGCTCCGGTACGGTGAGCCAAGTCCTCCCTGTAATCACTATTGCCGCTATATCACTAGCACCCAGGCCCTGTGCAAAGGCGCCAATCGCGCCAGCCGTGGTTGTATGGCTATCGGCAGCCATGACCACCTGCCCAGGCAAGGCATACCTTTCAAGAAGCAGTTGGTGTAGTATGCCGTCACCAACATCGTGGAAGTACTTAACACCGAGGGACCTAGCGAACTTCCTCAAGCCAACCTGAATCTCGGCAGCTCTCTCTGTCGGTGGTGGCGCCAAGTGGTCGAAGGCTAGGACGAACTTGTCAACGTCCCAAATCCTAACCTTGCCTACCTTCTCCATAACCTCTACCACATGATATCCCGTTAGATCGTGGAAAGCCACCAAATCCACCTGAACCTCAACCACCTCGCCAGGTGATACCGACCTTCCAGATGCCCTATTAAGTACCTTTTCCGTGAGTGTTAGACCCATTGGTAGGGTTTATTTTTAAATATTTATATGTATTATTCCTCTCAATAACTTAAGTAGTCATTGACCTCTCATCATCCTCCTAAGTTCACTTCCCACAATCTCGATTTGGTGTTTTTCAATACTGCTTAATAACTCCTTAAGCCTGGGTGCACCCCTTGAGTATTCCTCAACCCACTCCTTAGCAAACTCACCGCTCCTAACTCTCTCTGCAGCCTCCTTCATGCGCCTCTTAACATCGTCATTAATGACTTGGG
>LOCH01000156.1 GCA_001516765.1 Vulcanisaeta sp. MG_3
ACCAGTATCTCGAAGACGTAGCCCTCCTTCTCATACCTAGCAATCACATAGTTCCTCTTACTCATAATGATAAAGTTATAGATTGGGAAGTTTATAATCCTTTCAAGCAACACTCATGAACTCCTCCACCTAGCGACTCTCATTACTAAAACTGTGCCTAACAAGCACCAGGTAACCTCAGACAAGTAGGCCAGGTTCACCTGCAGTGGTGAGTAATGCACCACACCAACCGCGTCCTGTATTATTAAGGCACTTGACGAGGTTGGCACAAGATACGCCAACCACCACATGCGACCTAAATAAATGGCTGGATAGTAAACAGGTGGTAGGATTCCCAAAACCAGCGTTAATAGACTCGCGACGGCCCAGATATACCTTATGTAGGTAAATAACGTTGATGAGTAAAAGGCGAGCGCAGACACGGAATACCATAGGAGCACCAGGGATAATGTGACTCTAAGGGCTTCCCATTGATCAACAGGTGTGATAACCGTAAATAGTACAGCAAATAGAACAATACCTGGTAATGTAAATACAACCTCGCTCAATGCCAGGCCTACTGTGTAAGCCAGGGGATTTGTTGGAGTGGCCACTATCATTTGTTGAAATTTGAGCTCTAACCTATAGTAGGCTGCATCACCAATTAATGCAGTACCACTCGAGAGCATGGACCATATTAATCCACCCACTATCCCCATCACCAGACCGACGTTTTTATAAAGTATGGTTAACAGGACGAGTAGGGAAATGGGCATTGTAAGTGTTGATATAGTCCAGAGTGGAGACCTTATAATAGGTAGTAAGCCATTTAGCCATGCCAAGACCAAGATAGCCCTCAGCTGATGCCCTAATCCACCCTTAACCCTCCTCATAATTCTCGCCCCAAGACTTTATTGTAATAAGCACATAATGCTCAAGGGACTTTGGTGAAACCCTAAGGGCTCCTTCACGAATCTCATTGAGTGATTCGACGAAGGCAAGGCATGAATCACCAACCCTAATGCATGAGTCACTATTGATTGTTGCTGGGTACTCAACAACGTACTTACCAGGTAAGCTCTCAACGAGCTCTCTAGGACTTCCCCTAGCCACTATCAGGCCATTATCGATTAGGAAGACCACGTCAGATATCAACTCAGCCTCATCTATGTAGTGCGTGGTTAGGAATATCGTGGCCCCACTACTACTATAGCGCCTAAGCGAATTCCACACAACCCGCCTGGAGACCGCGTCGAGACCGACTGTTGGCTCATCTAGAAATATGACCTCGGCATTTGAGGCTAAGACAGCCGCAACCAAGACCCTCCTCATCATGCCACCCGATAGTTGATAAATGGGCGTTTTCCTAACATCCCAAAGACCTAGCTCCTCCAGTGAGTCTTTAACAGCCCTCCTAGCATCAATCCTAGGCAAACCTCTCAGGAGTAGGTATGAGTATACGAACTCGTAAGGCGTCATGTAAGTTATAGGCCTCGCATCCTGAGGTATCACTGCTATTCTACGCCTAACCTCACCTGCCTGCCTAACTACGTCATAACCCGCAACGTAGGCTTCACCACCATGTGGCATGAGCTCCGTGGTTAATATCCTAATCAGCGTAGTCTTTCCTGCACCATTTGGACCGAGTAGTGCGGCTATCTTGCCGTAATCAATCTCCAAATCGATGCCCCTTAGCACCTCCTTATCTCCAAAGCTCCTCCTTAATCCCCTCACAAGTATTGCCTGCATTACAACCCATTAACCGCAAGGTACAAATTTAAAAAGGGTTACATACCTCTACAACCTGGATGGGAGATCCGAAGAAATCTAGAAAGAAGTACCTTGGTGGTAAGCCCAGGAGGCTATGGAATAGGCAGTTGCTTGAGGAGGAGCTTAGGCTAATTGGTGAATATGGGTTGAGGAACAAGAGGGAGCTATGGATCGCCAAGGCAATGCTTAGGGAAATAAAGCATAGAGCCAGGTCGCTTCTCTCGATGCCTCCGGAACAAAGGGCCGTACTCGAGGCGGCATTTAAGGCAAGGCTCTTTAAGGCGGGGTTCCTGCCTGAGCAGGACATACCGCTGGATACCGTGCTGTCACTAGACGTAAGGGCAATACTGGACAGGAGACTGCAGACCATAGTCTATAGGAGAGGCCTTGCTAAGACAATTTATGAGGCCAGGCAATTAATAGTTCACGGGCACATAGCTGTGGATGGAAGGGTCGTTAAGTCACCAGGTTATTTAGTGCCTAGGGAATTGGAGGATAAGGTGACCTACTCAATAACAAGCCCAATACTCAAGCGACTATTAACCCAGCAAACACAGGGAGGTACAGCTCAGTGAAAGCTTTAGCGAGGACACGAGCAGTCTATCTATTATGCATTAATGCTTCATTATTAATCCGCACAATATACCTCCTTACGAATAGGCAGCAACACTAATTTTTGGGCTGAATTAATCCATCCAGTGCCATGGTAGTGCCTTATTAATTATTTTGGGGTTAGAATTACTGATGAAGACCAATGCAGGTTCACTATCGACTATAGTGGCTGGAGTCCTTGTGCTAATCGCAATGGTTATCGGCATGCTTATTGGTGTAACCGCACTATCTATGGTAACGACACTAGGTAGTGTAACTGCGAATCACGTCAAAGAGGTTGGTGTGGAATCAGCCATGTACAGTGGCTTGATAATTCAGGGTAATGAGTTGCTTAGTACGAAGGGTTCCATCACCATAATTGGCGCAATAACGCCTGAGGGTTTTACCTGGATTAATAAAACCACGCAGCTTTATATGACCAACTCCTCAGAGCCAGAACTGCTATTGACAAACGTTGGTCCAGTTTTATTAGACCCGGTACAGATAGATGCCGGCGACCAAGCGACCCTAACAAATCCAGTGGCTAATTACCTCTGGCATTGGGTAGATGCTGTGGTAACGACAACCCAGGGACAAAAACAATACAATGGCGTCATTGTAAGACTCGGTAATGGGTATTACCTACTGAGCGTGGATCCTAACTACGTTGTTGGCCCACTGACAGGCACCAATGCGTATATAACGAAAGACCTGGGCATTGGGGCTTGGGGTTGTGAAGCGATGTACGGTTTTTATTTCTCCTGGTATGGTTGGGAAACAATATGCCCATCACCACCGGGGGGTCCAATAACAACGTCTGTCTATGGCGGTTACTGGCCGCAAATAGAAATAACAAGTGTTAATAGTACGGCTATTGAATTAACAATAACGTTCCTACAAGGGACAAGCTTCATAAGAGTACCGCAGTACTTCTCGCTATACGTACTGAGCCAGGGTAATCCTGGATGGCTAAACGTGGTGTGCCAGGGACAGCACTTATTAACCCAGATACCGAATCCAAACCCACCCTACAACCCACTACCGGCACCTAATAATTGCACCTTCGACATGGCATGGATACACTACCAATATCAACAGGGATCAGCTTGCTACAATGGTGGCTGGATTTGGTGTACCCTAACAAATTCAGTGACTTACAATGTACTAATGAACTTAAATGCGCAATCAACAGGTAGCTATTACCTGGTAATGATAGTGACGTACCCACCTGGAAACCCAAGCCAATGGTTCGCTTGGAACATAACAGGGACAAAATTAGGTTATCCAACCTGGTTGGATACGCCTGGACAGCCCGCCAATGTTTTAACACCTCCTTAGCCCTGGGGTCCGCTTTAATATTAGATCTTACCTAATTAATGATGCACTAATTCAATGGTTTTATCCGAAGAAATTAGAATCAGCTCGCAAGGTTTCTTCACCATGCTCCGGAGACCTGTAATTCATCACAGCACTAGGTTAATACCTTGGGTTAAAAACTATTCCTAAATGAAAACCCTATAGAGCGATGCAAGCACTAGTGATGCAAGACCTGTAATGTATATGCCATCGAATACACCCGCACCTCCAATTGCCACATAACCCCTCATTGATCGTACAACCCTCCCTATATTTAGTAAGTCGGCACCGATCAATGTAGATAATGACCCTAGGCTATACGAGAAACCTAATGGGTTTGCACGAAATAGTATTGTGGCTATCAACGTGAATGTTAAGGTTAGCAGTACAGGTAGCGCTGTTGGCAGGGCAACTCCAATACCAGGTATTACCCTTGAATCAAGCCAATTGATGAATGATGAGATGATTAGTGATATGATGAAGAGCGCCATTACGGCGGTATTATTAATTAAGTAAGTCAGTATTAGGTATATCGACACGGCCACTGGTATTATTGCACCACCGACATTCAATTCTATGAACAACTTATCAACCCTCTGCATGACTATTGGTATCGGAAATAGCTTCATGAAATCGCCAAATGGCGCAAATGGTGTGTAATACGTTATTTCAACAATTGTGACATTAATATAACTAGTGAGTAAGGAGCCAAGGGTTAATGTTAATGCAAGTAATGGGTTTACACCTATACTAACCAGAACTAAGAATACGAATAATAACAATGGCGATATCAATAGAAAACCAATAAAGAGTATTAAATGAACTGGTAACGAAAATCTCACGCCAAGCCTAGGCCTTACCTGATACTCAACAGACATTGCCGACAAAGGATGTGCATTGAGTTAATAAACGTAACTCATTAAGGTTAAATGCATCAACTAGGTTAATTATTCTTCATGAGGCGGTCTTTCGAGGATTAACTAAGGGGCTTAACCGTGAGTACATCGTTTTCAACGCCAACAATAAGAACCTTGGAGCCTCTCTTAACATTATCAAGGGCCTTAGCCCTCCAGTACTCGCCCCTGACCTTTACATAACCAATGTCATCCTTATTAATGTCATCAACAGCAACCCCCACGTCGTTAATGGGCCAATAAAGCCTCTCGGATAAGGGCCTGGTTCTTATTATGCCTATAACCTTTGCCGCTATGAAACCACCAAAACCACCAGCAAAGGCAACCAGTGTATATAGCACTATCCTTGCCTCAACCTGATTAGCTGCTATTAACCATGATGGAGCCGTATAGGTTGGCTGAAGAAGGACTATGCCTAGCGCCGTTAGAATAATCCCTGCTATGAACAAAGCCGCATGCGTTGTGAAGCCCGCATGCACATCTATTGCAATGGCTGCTAAACCAATTATTAACAGGGCGAGACCTAACCAATTAATCGGTAACCCAATAAGTAATGGTATCAGGAGTAGTAATACGCCGACACCAGCTAGGTAGTAATGCCTCGTTGCGAAGCCTATTATAGCTAACAGAAGCCCAAGCCCGCTCAGTAGGTCCTGTATTACGGAGTTTGCCAAAGCCTCATATACCTGGAAACCAATGCCTGGTTGGTAATACGTAATCACAGGATCCACTACATAATACGTTACACCATTTATTGTGCTCCCATTTATCTCACTCAGTAATGACGGTATGTCGTTAGCTATGAAGTTTATGACACCATACCTAAGCGCCTCGTGCGGCCCCAAGTTCGTGTTGTAGAAAACACAGTCATGGGCAAACGTTGCATTTCTACCCCTAAATTCCGCAACCTCAACGAAGTACTGACTGATCGCGTTTAGGATCTTGCTTTCGTTTATGAAGATCTCCTGCCCGGTTATTGGGTTTATCTCCACGGGTTGGCAGGACCCTATCACGGTGCTCGGCGCCATGGCGGCTATCGTAGTCGATAAAAGCACGAGGGTACCCGCAGACCACGCGTAGGAACCCGTGGGGTATACAAAGCCTATGACTGGTATGCTCGAATTCTCGATTGCCGAAACAATGTTTAGCGCCGCCTCAAGCTCACCACCTGGCGTTTTAAGTAGTACTAGGAGGGCGGAGTTTGGTGTTGACTCGGCAAGTTGCAGTGCATTCTCAAGTTCCGTGTACGTCGTATCCGTAATCTCGCCATTTAGGCTGAAAACATATACCTCATGAATAACGTAATTACTGCCACTAACCGATGCACGAGCCATCAGGGATAGGGATAAGATAATTATTAATACGATTATGATGGTTCGCATTAACTTCATAACCATATTGAACCCTACTGGGTACTTGCCCCTGAACCTTCCTGTGAACGCTTAAATACGGAGGCTGCCAACGCTGATAGGGAAGTAACCTCCAGGGAGCTTGGTACCACGAGTATTAAATTATGCTCCTTGGCAACCTCCAACAACGTATCCAGCTGCCTGAGGGATAACGATATCGCATTCTTGGCATAGGTCTCGGCAGCCTTAAGGTACATTTGTGAAGCTTCATAATCCGCCTGGGCAAGGATGACCTTAGCCCTCCTCATCCTCTCAGCCTCCGCCTGAGCAGCCATTGCCCTGACCAGGGTGTCCGGCAACTTTATATCCTTAATAGCCACGGCTGTGACCTTGACACCCCATGGGCTAACATGCTCATCGATTATTGAGGCAATCTTCTTAGCCACCTCCTCCCTCTGCGTTAGGAGTGTATCTAGGTCAACCATGCCTATGACATCCCTTAAAACGGCCGCTCCTAGGGTTACAGTAGCACTTCTATAATCTGTCACGGAAAGTACCGCCTTTGACGCGTCTATCACCCTCATGTAAACCGCGGCATCAACTGTAACCTCAACATTATCCTTAGTCAAAGCTCTCTGGCTCGACAAATCTATGGATAGGACCCTAAGGTCTATCGTTATTGGCCTATCGATTACCGGAATAATGAAGACAATACCAGGGCCATAAATACCCTTAAACTTACCAAGTCTCAACTTAACAATCCTTTGGTATTCAGGCACAATCCTTATTGAGTATGCTAGGATTGCTATAATTATTATCAATAATATTATCGCTAACACGGTCGCCAATATTATCGCGCCAATCTGAAGGGGCAACTCCATTAACATTAATACAGAGTATGGAGGCATCTATATAAACCTAACCATTAGGTGCACTTACAATGGGAATTAATGATTATTAACATGTAGAATCATGAAATTAAATTCTGAACTCCCAATCTATCCTTAAGGTAATCACTAAGTATTATCAACATGAAACTCATGATTAGCAGGATTATCCCAACGCTAAAAATGTAAAGTGGTTGGTAAGCTTGCCCAATGAAAACATAGATAATGTAGTCCTAATCCGCATATGCGCTAGGCATGTACTAAAAACCTTCTTGATTATTGAACGAGAGCTTCAGCTATTGCTTATCCTTATTAAGGTTCATAAAACAATTGGTTTATAAAGCCACCCTTACTACGATTCATAATGGCGGATTACCATCGGTATAGATGGGAGGATATTGAAAACGGAATCCTCAAGCTTGTTCAAGATATCCTGGTGAGTAATTATCAGCCAAGCGTCGTGATAGGAATATCAAAGGGCGGTGTTATCCTGGCATCCCTAATCTCGGACATACTCAACGTACCGGTTGACCTAATGCAATTGACGCACTGGGGCTTTGGTAAAGCCGAGGGCCAGGTAATAATTAAGCATAGACCATCCCTCAGTATTAATGGTCACGATGTGCTCTTAATAGATGATGTGAGCGATACAGGTATGACCTTAATGACCGCTAGGGATGAGTTATACAGGCTTGGCGCCAGGAATGTTAGGACTGCGGTTCTTGATTACAAGGCCCTCTCCAGTAGGTATGTACCCGACTACTACGCCTATAAATGGACGAGGTGGGTTTACATAATATACCCGTGGGAGAACTTTGAGGCTTACAAGAACCTTAACTCAATTGATGCAAGGGCCGTATTTACAAGGCATGAATTAGTGAAAATGCAGGAATTAATGAGAACAAAATAAATTAGTGAACCTTTATCCCTTACTCCTCGGATGAATTGAAAAGCTCGATTAGTTTGGGCGCCTCAACCTTACTTACGAGCCTCTTGTTCGTGATCTCAGCGGCTATTTGATCCAACCTATCATAGAGCGCCCTGACCTTCTTCTCCACATAGTTTATGAAGTAGTTGACCGCAACCCTAACGGGCCAGTATTGTGGACCCTTTAGGTAGAAGTGGTTCACAATGTCCTTAGCCCAGTAAATGCTGTGTTCAAACATTTTCTTTAGGAGCTCTATGTGCTCGGGCATTAGGTTGTACTTTATTATCCAACCATCCTTCTCAGCCCTTATGTGGTTCATCGGTACGTAGAACATGGGAACCACCAAGCTCCTATACGGCCTTATCCTATCAAGGAGCTCTATAGTCTCCATAACGTCGTCGGGTGTCTCGCCAGGAAGGCCGACTATGGCTGTCAACGCCGGTATAAGCTTTATCTCATGCATAATGGCCAGGGATTCCTCAACCACGTCCCACCAATCCTCAATCTTAAACGGAGCAGCCTTGCCAGGCATTATAGCCTTGGCCAGCCTCCTCGAGCCGGTCTCTAGACCCACCTGGGCGCCCCACCAATCCTGGTGCTCATCCTCTATTATCTCCGCAATCTTTGTCGCAAGTCTATTGTACTTCTTCTCGGCAGCTAAAATGGAGCCTAGCGTTGTGTGGCTCCATGCCATTGTTAGGTAGTACTTCTTAACGAGTTGGTGAAGCTTTATGAGCTTGTCAGGGTTAAGCTCAACACCCACTGAACCATATAGTGGCACATCATCGGAGTGTATGAGGCCGTGTACGATGCCGTGCTTAACATGTAACTTCAACTCCTCCTCAATCTTATCCAACGGGTACCACCTAAGGGGCCTTAACGTCACTGGACAAAATGCGCAGCCTCTCGGGCAACCTCTACCAATCTCCACAAAACCGTTTACAGCAGGGTACTTGATAGTGGGTATTTCATCTATGCTTGGTGCATCATTGGGGCCAACATAAACATATCTGGGTACGGGTTCATTATCCAGGATTCTCTTAACTAGATTAACAACGAGTCTCTCACCCTCACCATCAAACACAACATCGATTCCAAAGAAACTCATGAGCTCTGGTAGATAGAGCCATTGCCAAGCCGAGGGGCCGCCGACAACGACTTTTAAACCATTCCTTTCCTTAGCCTCCATGATATAGGGCCTTATCCTCAACATGAACTTCCTAAATAAGTACGCGTTCAACGGCTCCTTACCAACTATGGCTGACCATGTTGAGGATGGTGGATTAAGTCCGAAGTAATCATGGTGGCTGAGCATGAGCACCCTTGCGTTTGGTATATACTTATGCACATGGTCGGGATCTATGATTGCGGCATTGATTCCAGCATCAATAAGCGCCGCCTCAATCTTCCTCATACCATAAGGCGCTTGGTAGGGTCTACCGTACTTATCAACCTTCATTTTAGGTGCGGCGATGTATTCATGAATCCACTCACCCAACTTACTAAAGGGACCCACTGTTATGAAGATGGGGCCCGTTGTTACGAAGCCTAGGAA
>LOCH01000157.1 GCA_001516765.1 Vulcanisaeta sp. MG_3
AGGTACCATGTTACTGATCCTATTGCTATTATCCATTGTATTATTGGGTTTCCTGATGCTGCCATTGCCACTGTCCAGTAGTTGATTGTGCTATTCAACTGGCTGTTTGATAATGCAGCCATGGTGAACCTGAAGCCCAAGGCATCATAAAGGGCAGTGAAGCTCAAGGTTGTGAGTAGTAGGGCTATGATGAATGAAATTGGTAGATTCCATTGTAGGGCGTTCCTACCCTTAACTTCCGAGGCTATGGCTGGTCCTGCGTTTAGCCATGGGTATATGAATATTGCGAAGAAGGGGAGCATCATTAAGGTAGGGCCGAGGGAGAAGAAAGAGCCAGAGTACTTGGAGGCAACGTCAGAGTAGGAGAAACCACTGGGTAGCAATTGATTAATGCGGCTTATTATTAATGACCTGGGAGTTATGAATAGGATTACTAGCGATATCACTAGGCTGGTTATTGAGAACAAGGTTAACCCAGTCATCAACCTAATACCATACTTAGTACCCAATATATTCACCACAACTATGGCTGCGAAGAACACTACGGCTATTGCAACAGACTCCGCTGGTGTTATGTTAACATTGAAGCCGAGTATTGGCAATACTGAGACTAATTGGCTGACGCCTGCTAGGGATATTAATGCGTAGTAGACCAAGGACTCGATCACAAGCCCAGCGCTAGGCCGAAGGCTAGCCAAGCTAACCTAGGCCCAAGGGCTCTGGTTAACCACACGTAATCGCACCCGGTTCTCCGTATGTGCCTTGTTAACATCGTGTATACTATGATTTGTGGTATCGATAGCGCGAAGGCTATTAGTGAGGCGTAGACTAGGTTAACCCCTGCTACGGTTGGTAGTGAGGCCAGGGTGAAGCCCACTGTACCAAGGGCGGCCCCAACGGACATGTTGGCTATGTTAATGGACACCGCATCCATGAACCCAGCTGTTTTAACGAGACCAGTAGACTCCCTCACGAACAACCCTCTTCCACTCATCATTATTACATCTGTTTAAATATTTTTAAGCATTTCGGTTATTTATCCGTGAATTGATTAATTAATTGATTAAACGTTACCTTACCTCAAGTATTGGGTTGATTATGGTTAACGATTTAACATCAACCAAGCCCTTTGGGGTTACCCTGACCTCTGGTATCACCGTGAGGGTTAGTATTGATATGTGGAATGGGGCCATCCTTGGGTTTGGCGCCCCACAATACCTAAGGAAGTCCTCAAGGCACTTGGCCTCGTGGTAAACCTTGGTGAAGGGTTCGTTGCTCATTAACCCACCTATGCTTAACCTGAGCCTACACTTCACCTCACCATTACTCACCGCCACCACTCCACCCCTAATCCTCTCAAGCTCCCTGAGGGCCGTGTACATGTCCCCTAGGTCAGCCCCAATGACCAGTATGTTGTGGGTGTCCCTACCCATTGACTGGGCTAGGGCCCCCCTCCTCAACCCCAGCCCAGTGACGAAACCCTTCCCAACCCCACCTGCCCTATACTTGTCTATAACCGCAACGTAGGCTACATCCGAATCCGGGTTAGGTGCCGCTATACCATTAACCACAGGTACCTTAACCTTAACCTTCCTGGTAACCGTAACACCATACTCAACACCAATGGCTAGGACCAAGGCTTCACTATAGTCTTCACCAACCCTTACTGCTAAGTCATCTAAGCCCCTAATAACTGGGATGTTGAATGTGAGGCCCAGTGAGGTTAAGGTTCCGGTTTCCTGAAAGTCCCTTAGCATTAATTGGCCATTGTGGTAGGCGACGTTGCCGTTAACTACCACCGTATCAACCTCAAGGCCCCTCAAATCCCTAAGGAGTACTATGTCCGCTAACCTGCCAGGTGCCAGTACGCCCACTAGGTTATCTAGCCTTAGGTAGGTGGCTGGGTTGATGGTGACCAGTTTAACCGCATCTACAGGGTCAAGGCCAAGCTCCACGGCATCCTTAACAACCCTATCCATGTAGCCATGCTCAACTAGGTCCATCACTGATACATCATCAGTAACCAGAATGACTCTGTCTAGGTCGTAGCCACCTTTAATTAGGCCAGGTAAAATGACCTCACCATCCCTCCAAGCCGACCCAAACCTAAGCATAACCCACATACCATGGGTCAACTTACCTAACGCCTCGTCCAGACTCGTCGACTCATGGCATGATGATGCGCCTAATGAGGAGTAGGCGTTAAGCACCCTGTCGTCTGGGCTGGGTAAGTGGCCGTATATTAACATGCCCCTAAGTAGGGCGGCCTTAATCTTACCAAGCGCCTCAGGGTCACGGTTAACCACCGATGCATAATCCATGAACTCCCCCAGGCTGTGGAACAGGCCGGAGTCGAGCAATTCCTCAACATCCTTAACACTCAATGTGTAACCTGGATTATCCACCTCAGATCTAGTGGGTGGTACGCATGATGGTACTTGAACAAGCACCTTCAAGGGTTGCCTAATGGCCTCCTCGGTGAAGGCAAGTAGGTGTTTTAAACCACCTGCATTGGCTATGTCATGGGGGTCTGTAACTATCATGGTTGTGCCATGCATTAGTGCAAGCTTACTGAACTCACTTGGTCTCAAGAAACTAGTCTCAACATGAACATGCGCATCTATGAAACCTGGAGCTGCATAGGAACCACCACCATTAATAACCATTGTACTGGGGCCGATGTAGACTTTGTCATCACTTGCGCTAACCAAGGCAGTTATGAAGCCTGAATAGGCCACTATAGACACGTTCCCCACCACACGCCCACCGGCAACATCAACTAGGTTAACGTTGCGTACCACCAGGTCAGCCTTCCTTAAACCACCGGCAACTTCAATCAACTGGGGTAAAGTCTCGAGGAACTTGCCTATTGCCCACCTTGGGAAGACTAAGCCCTTTAAGCCATGCTTATCCATATTATTACATTAGTTATTGAAATATTTATAAGCATTAACCCCATATTCAAATTAAATAATTAGATTAATTAATTTAATTAACGATTCAGTACAGCTCCATTTATATAGTAAATACACCGCAACCTTGATCAGTAAGTCCTAAGGTGTCGATCTATGCCATTGCGTATAGTATACGCCTAACATGGTTAGTGTTCTTAAGGCGCCTTAACCTCATGCTTCAGGTTAGTTAACTGCCAGTGATTATCATTTAGCTAAGGCATTATAACACCTTTAATGTAATCCCTCGGTTTCTTGGATGCGTATTCAAAGGCTTCCTTGATCTGGTCAAGTCTCCACCTATGCGTTATTAGTCTCCTCAAGTCGAATACACCCCTCTTGAGTAGTTCAACAGCTACCTTAAGGTCATTACTGTAGCTGTCTGATCTGGCTGGCACGGCCATAACCACCTCAATGCCCTTGGCATCCCAATCCCTAACGTCAACTGTCACTGGGTGTGGGTAGTAACTGAATATCGCCACCCTACCCTTACGCCTAACCAGCTTAACGGCTGTTAATAAACCCTCTGGGTTACCCGAGGCCTCAATCACAACATCGAAGCCCACTGGGCTGTTTCGGTCTTCTTGGTTATTTGTGGCGTTTATTTTCATTTGATGCCTAAGACGTTAGGTTTTTAACCTAGCCCTAATACCTTTAATTGGTTACCCTGGGTTTCCGAGATCCGTAGTGGCTGGGAACCCCGGGCGACGGGTGGGGAGCTGCTGCGGTGAGGGGGCCCAGGGAGACCGTCGAGAAGGAGACGGTGGGCTAACACCTACCGCCTCCAGAGAGACGGCTAGCTCCTTAACTTCACTATCGAAGTTTGGGTTGCTTGGATTGAGGGTTGCCGTTGCTCCATACTCCTTAGCTAGCCTCAACCTATCATCCCTAACATCAACGGCTACAAGACTACTTAAATTCATCCTACTCAAAGCCTGAATGAGAAGCGTACCCATGAAACCAGCCCCAACCACGGCCACGGAGTCACCGGCCCTGGGCGCGGCCTGCCTAACACCATTAACCACAGCCCCAAGTGGCTCACCTATACCGTACTCGAAGGGTAGGTCATCAGGCAGCTTAGCCACGGCATCACCCTTAGCTATGAAGTAGTCTGCGTAGCAACCATAGCCGCTAGCCACCAGTGCAGCCACCCTATCACCAGGCTTAACACCACTCACATTGGGCCCAACGGCAATAACCTCACCAGCAGGTTCATGACCAGTGAACAAGCAAGCCTTGCCCTTCTAGGGGTGGGGTAGGGTTTTTAAGCTACTGTTTGCTACTTCTGTGGTATGCCTGTTACTGAGCCGATTAGGGTTGGGAGGGATACTAAGGAGGAGTTGAGGAGGTTGAAGATTCACCCTAGGGAGACCTATGACGATGTGATTAAGAGGCTCATTGAGGAGTACAAGAGGTGTAAACATGAGGAGGACTAACGTGGTTAAACTAGTAATGGATAAGGAGACTCATGAGAAGCTGAGGGAACTAGCTGTGGTAACTGCCAAGTGCTGGAATGAAGTTAACTGGTTGAGGATGCAGCAGTTTAAGAAGGGGGTAAGGGTAGATTTTGCAAAGACGGAAAAGGAGGTGTATGAGAAGTATAAGCACGTGTTGAAGGTTAATGCGCGGCAGGTTGCTAGGAAGAATGCCGAGGCTTGGAGGAGCTTCTTCTCCCTAATTAGGGAGAAGAGGGAGGGGAAGTTGCCAAAGTGGTTTAAGCCAAGGCCTCCGGGCTACTGGAAGGGTGAAGACGGAAAATACAAGTTGGTGATCATCATTAGGAATGACCGTTATGTGGTGGATGAGGATAAGAGGATTATTTACCTGAAGGACTTCAACCTAACCCTGAGGTTTAAGGGGAGGCTCAAGTGGCATGGGAGGCAGGGTAGGTTAGAGTTGATTTACAATGAGGCTAGGAGGAGTTGGTATGCCCACATCCCAGTGGAGGTTGAGATTGTAGCCGAAGTCAAGGGCAACCTGAGGGCTGGTGTGGATTTGGGGATCGTAAACCTAGCCACGGTCTATGTTGAGGATGGCACATGGTACATATTCAAGGGCGGTGGCGTCCTCTCCCAATACGAGTACTACAGCAAGAAGATACGCCGCGTCCAGAAACTTCTAGCCAGGCATGGGCAGAGGACAAGCAGGAGGCTTAGGCTACTCTATGATAAGAGG
>LOCH01000158.1 GCA_001516765.1 Vulcanisaeta sp. MG_3
ATTAACCAACTCATGGGTAATCCCATGGCGCCTTGATAAGCTAATGTCGACTCCATGTACCTCTCGCTGATGACTAGGTAGTCCTTATCGAGCATGGGCTTTACCTCACCATAATAGTGCTGAACCCTGTCGGCAACAAAGAGTAGTGCGAATACGGAGGGATGGGCAACTCCTGAGTTTGGTTTGAGAAGCCAATCCCTAATCAATCTACCAATGGGTGATTGACTGGGTTCAGACGTTACATGAACTGCAAAACCACGGCTAACCAGTCTATCTCGCAACCTAGTTATTACTGTGGATTTACCGGAACCATCGATACCCTCGATGGCAATGAACATACTTACTAGACAATGCGTGAGTATGCTTTAAATAACTCATCTCCCTACGTAGCGCACGTGATAGGATGAGGAAGGGATTATTAATAATAGGTGTTTCGCTCATAGTGCTTGCTGCAATCATATTCTTTGTAGGTACATATTTAAGTTCAGGTATAACTGGTAGTGTGGAATCTCTCGTAACCGAGGTACCGCATATAACGACTGTAGGTCCCAGCGTCTCAATACCAATTACTAACGTGAGTGAGTACACGGCAGTAATGGTCATATATAACGATTCACTTGGAAGACCGTTGCAGGTAATTACCCCAGGACCTGGTACGTTGGAGACTAATGTCGTTTATGGTAAATACATAATCATCTACGCGCCAGAGGTTAGTTCTGGGGAGTTGAGGCTAATGAACAATTATAGCGAGGTCGTAACCGTATACTATACTTACGGTACAGTAAACGTAAGCTCATTAGCACCTCTAGTACTTTCTGTGTTGATCGCCCTAGGATTAGGAATAGCAGGCGTTGTGTTACTGATACTTGGTGCCTTAATGAAGGGTCGATGAATAGTAAGGCTTAATCGCAGTTTTATGATTAACTTAGGTTTTCAATTTCCAAGCGATCCAAGAATTTAATTGTGTGGTCGTACTTTCGGTAGAAATGTTTATTAATAGCTGTTAATATTACGTAACAATGAAATCGAGTATTAGGGTTGCAGTAGCTGGTGTCGGTAATACAGCATCGGCATTTGTGCAAGGGCTCAAGTATTGTGAGATGGAGCAAAACCCAATTGGGTTAGCCTTTCAACGAATTGGGCCCTATGAGGCTAAGGATATTAAGGTTGTTGCGGCTTTCGATGTTGACTCACGTAAGGTTGGTAAGGACCTTGGTGAGGCCATATTTACGCCGCCAAACAATGCACCTAGGGTTGTTGATGTCGGTAAACTCGGTGTTGTTGTTAAGGCAGGGCCTTTGCTTGATGGTGTTGCCGAACAGTTGAGGAATTCGTTCATACCCATTGTTGAGGGTTCTATTGAGGATGTGGTTAGGGAGTTAGAGAGTACAAATGCCCATGTTCTGGTTAATTACTTACCCACTGGTGCCCAGAGGGCTAGTGAGGCGTATGCTGAGGCTGCCCTTAGGAGTAGGGTTGCGTTTGTGAATGCTATGCCATCCGTGATAGCCACATCCAAGGTTTGGCAGTCAAGGTTCGAGGAGGCTAGGTTACCCCTTGCTGGTGATGATGTTCAGAACCAGCTTGGTGCTACAGTATTGCATAAGACCCTGGTTAGGCTATTAGCCCTTAGGGGCGTTAGGATAGAGGGTACGTATCAACTGAATGTTGGCGGTACACCAGACTTCCTAAACCTGATGTATAGGAAGGGTCAGAAGGAGAGGACTAAGACGGAGGCCGTTAAGAGGATGGCTGAGGGTGAGGATTTTGATGCCTACATATCGCCAGTCGCCTACATAGGCTTCCTGGGTAGTAGGAAGATTGCTCATATGCTCATTGAGGCTAGGGGTTTCGCAAACGTGCCAATTAGGATTAGGGTTGACCTGGAGGTTTACGACCCATTCAACAACACTGGGGTCATGATCGACATAGTCAGGACAGTGAAGTTGGCAATGGATAGGGAAATCGGTGGTCCACTGATTAGTTTATCAGCCTGGGCCTTCAAGAACCCGCCAGTTCATGCACCGCCAGAGATTGCGTATCAATGGCTTATAGAGTTTATAGAGGGTGGGCGTGATAGGTGATTGTTTGCAGTCATTTATTAAGGTGAATTGATTAAATCATCAGGGCATAAAATGGTATATGCACGTCCTTTAATGGTCCCTTAACCACAATACCAATCTTTGGTTGTATCTCAACCTCGAGTATCGTGGGTTGTACAGCCTGCCACCTCATCTTCCTAATGAATAGGTAGCGCTTAAATTCGCCCTCAGTTGTCTGCGCAAGTCCCATTACGAAAACTCCAGCGGCTAGGAACTCCTCAACACCATATCTAGAAATCATTCTGGCTCCCGTGGGTATTTCCGTGGTTATAATCGTGGTCACGCCAACCTCCCTCTCAATACCCATAACAAGTGCCCTAATGTACTCCCTAAGCACCTGGACATCCTTCTCAAGCGTGACCAGCGGTGCTATCGGGTCGATGACGAGTCTCTGGGCCTCCAGGGATTTTGCGTAGTCGGCTATTGTGTACACCAGGGACTTAGCGACGGTTATTGGGTCCTTCTCCCTAATCTTCTCTATTATGTCCATCTCGGGAATTAGTACCTCGAGGTATCCCTGCTCCCTAAGGGCCTCCAGGTCCCAACCAAACCTTTTAACACCGTTCATTAATTGATCGTAGGTTTCGTCGACGGACACGTATATTCCAGGCTCGCCATACCTGTAAATGCCATTGATGAGGAAGGATAGCGATAAAAGGGTTTTACCCGTACCTGTCTCACCGCTTATTAAGTACGTCCTACCCCTGATCAAACCACCACCAACGGCTTCGTCAAGCCCTGGTATTCCCGTGGGGACTAAATCATAATATAACGACATCGGTAATAATGCAGACAGGGTTGTTATAAAGATTGCGGGTAGAGTGTTGTTTTTATGGAAAGGCCGGCAGGTTTACTGCTTGAACTCAATGATGTACTTACCAAATAACTCCTTAAACCTTCTCATTGTTATCATGGTCTTACCATCAACCTCAATAGGCTCCTTGGCTGGCGGCACCTTTAGGTAATTCGGCAGTCTCTGGGCGTACCTCTCCTCAAAGGTTGGCACGTGTGGATTTACCAGGAATATGCCAATGGGTATCCTACCATCACCCTCGTATGATTTAATTAAGGCCTGCGCAGCCTTTTGCGGGAACTCCTCCGGACTCTTGACAATTGGGTCCCAACCCTCCTCCTGTAGGTCATAAACCCTCTTATTGTAGTAATCATACGTGTGTATGTTATCATAGGTCACACAGGGCTGTAAAACCTCAATGAAGGCAGAACCCTTATGCTGAATAGCCTTCTTGATCAACTCCTTGAGATGCTGCACCCTAGCCGCGTAACCCCTGGCTATGAAAGTATAACCAGAGGCTATGGCAAGGCCTATTGGATTAACCGCATCCTGCAGGTTAGGCTTCGGAAGGGCCTTAGGCTGGAATCCCCTGGCAAGTGTCGGGCTTGCCTGTCCCTTCGTTAAGCCGTACACCGTATTGTTATGCATTATAACGACTAAGTCCACATTCCTCCTACCTAAGGCCACGAAATGGGCTGCGCCAATCCCTAGTAAATCGCCATCGCCGACATTAACCACGACTGTTAAATCCGGATTTGCGAGCTTTATACCCTCGGCGTATGGTAATGACCTACCGTGTAACGTATGTACACCGGACACATTGATAAAGTGGCTTATCTTACCGCTGCAACCAATGCCTGAGACAACCACGGTCTTTTCTGGGTCTAGCTGCAAATCGGCAAATGCCTGGTACATTGCCGAGAGTATCCCAAAGTTCCCACAGCCTGGGCACCAATCAACCCACACATTAGTCTTATAGTCATTAATTGTTAACTTACGCGCCATAGCTCAACACCTCCCTAACACTTCCCCTCATGATATTTTTGATCGCATTGACCAACTCATGGACATAAATTGGTCTACCAGTGTACTTAACAACGGACTTGCCTACGGTGATTCCCGTATTCATTGCAACAAGTCTTGAGGCTTGGGCCTGGTAGTTATGTTCAACGGCCACGAGCTTATCTACACCAACCTCTCCTGCGATCTTCGTGATGGATTCCCTTGGGAATGGTATAAACATCCTTATGTGATAGTAAGATGCCTTGATGCCTTCACCGCTCAATTCCTCTATCGCCTTTAGAGCGACACCCTTAACGAAACCCCAACCGACTATCACGATATCAGGCCTCTCCGAACCGAAGTATGAGTACCTCCTCTCCTCAGGTATCTCCTTCTCAATCAGATCGAGCTTCTTCATCCTCTTATCAAACATCCTAATCCTATTAATGGGATCCTCATCAATGTGCCCATACTCATCATGCTCATCACCCGAGTACCACATGACATAATCCCCGAGAAATGCTCTCGGAGATATTACGGACGATAAATCAAACCTCTTATACTCAGTAAGACCCTTCGGTGCCAGATTTCCCCTGACTATCCTAATACCATCCAGGTTGGGTAAAGGTATTGTGGCTATGGTGTTTGCTAGGAACTTATCCACGAGATGTATGACAGGTACCTGGTATGTCTCGGCATAGTTGAATGCATCGATTGCGTCATAGAACGCCTCCTCATGATCGCCAGACGCAAGCACAATCCTCGGATACTCACCGTGTGATGCAAAGACCGATGACAATAAGTCACTCTGCCCACCCCTGGTCGGCTGCCCAGTACTGGGTCCGCCCCTTTGGTAGTATGTCACTACGACAGGTACCTCATTCTGACCAGCCCAACCGAGCCCCTCAACCATCAGGTCAAAGCCGGGACCACTCGTGGCTACGGAACTCCTGGCACCAGTTAACGCCGCACCTATTGCTGCGTTTATGGCAGCTAACTCATCCTCAGTCTGGAAAACCACTATTGAACCCTCACCACCCAGCGCCTCGTACTCCTCAAGAGTGAAACTTTCATCAGCTGCCGGCGTTATTGGATAATACGCCTGGAACCTAACGCCAGCCACAATCTTAGCCGTCGCTATTACATCGTTACCACTGGCCACAAGGACACCAGACACCTTTACGCTAGGCTTATCAAGCTTCAATTCACTGCCGAATTGCCCCTTCACAGCTTCAATGACTATATTGGCCATGGCCCTATTATGCCTATACAAGTCCTCCCTCACGAACCTCCTCTTAAGACTATAATCAAGATCCTCCTCATTAATGCCGGTTATTGCCGCCACGGCTCCAGCAAGTATGGTACTTATGTACCTCGAGGCTTGTGATGGTACGATACCCTCACGCCTCTCAATCTCCATCAGCAACTCCTTAAAGCTGAGTCCAACAACCCTAACCTTCCTATTCGACTGGAGGTACTTAACCACGGATTTTACAGTACCATCAACCCCAAGCTCCTTAAATTCGCTCGTCAACCTCTCCCTCAAATCCCTCTCCATGCTTGGTATGCTCGTGAAGCTCACGTTATCATCATCACTATTATAAATGATATATCCACCATCCCTGAGATCATCAAAATGCGTAAACACAGTTTCCGCATCCATGGCAGCGACTATGTCTACGGGATACGTCAAGTGCCTTGGTAATTCTACGGCTGATACCGTGGCATGTACGTAACTATGCCTACCCTTTATATTCGAGAAGTACTCCCTATCGGAAATAACGCCATACCCAGCATGCGCGTACGCCCATGAAAGCAACTCGGAGAGCGTCTCTAAGCCACCACCCTGGGGACCACCAAGTATATACCTTAACTCATTCATTACCAGTCACTGCGACCGATTAACGAGGCTGATTTAAATATCAGACCTTTACTCCATTTTAACTGAATAAGCCACTAACTAACCATAGGAACTTCCTCGGCCGCCACCTCATCTCTCATGAATTCATTAGTCAGTAAATGCCCACGTTTAGCATGTTCGAGGGCCTCATTAAGGTCAAATATTGGTTGCCTACAATCAACACAATAAACCCAACCAAACGTTGATAAAGCATTCCTAATTCGCTCCTCGGTATCTCTGGCGTATTGACCATATTTAGCACCCTCATCCCGAGTTACAACAATACCACGCGATTTCAAGTACCCAAACCATGTGTGAATTGCATGGGGTATGAATTCCTCACCCTCATCAGTCATACATTTAGTGATTAAATCACTTAATTATAAGGGTTTCTAATTCTCTAACCTAATAAAAAATTATAAATTCTAATAAATACCTATAACTGGGTTAATATGTTTTTATGACATTGATCGCATTATAATTCTTGATTTTGGCAGATACAGCTAATGACCAGCTAAATTCCTGAAAAATTTATGCATTAAGCGGTACTATTATTGATTTTTGGGTACCTACGATTAATTACTTAGTAAATTACGCACCATTTTGCATTATGTACATTGACACGGACCCAACCAAGGTGCATGCTTCTCATAACTCTTCTCA
>LOCH01000159.1 GCA_001516765.1 Vulcanisaeta sp. MG_3
GTATGTATCATAAACTTTGATGTTGCCTGTAGTGAATTCTATCGAGAGATACACGTTAAGCTTTCCCAAGCTAAATATTTCTATTTCATTACCAATCTTCTCGGTAATCCTTTTCATGCGCCTAAAGAATTTATAAACATCATTCCTATCGCAATTCCTAGCAGTCAAAGGCGTGGTTGCCAGTACGGGAAGGTCTGAACATGCTAGGTTTAGACTGCTACATAGGATGGCTCTTTTATAAAGTATGAATGATATTAGGTGAAGTGTATCCATGTACTTTATTGGGCATTCATTGGTTGGTACTTCTCGGAAATCCATAAATTGATAAAATACTGTCCTCAACCGCTTATAAACCTATTGATATACAGCCGTAAATTTACGCCTGAATTATCGTTTTATTTCTTATTATTTCTTAGCAGCCGCCTTCTTCTCCCCCTTCTTTCTCATTTCCTCCCTAATCTTCCTAGCCTCTTCCTTAGGCATATTCCTAAGCTTAACATAGAGAGGCTCGACCCTCTCGCCGACAGTTGGATCATCATATACATGAGCCTCAATTATACTTCTGTGTCTACCATATTCAGTGACCACCCTGATCACGTAGACCTGCTTAACATCAACGCCAAGGGCCTTGGCAGCCTCCTCACGTAGTTGCAGCCTACTTGGTGTGGGTAAACCAGGGTGCCAAACCTCCATAGTAACTTCTTTACGGCTTATCACCCTATTATCCCTAACATTGATTAACCTAGTCACGACCTTCCCAACCTCGACGCCCTCGGGTAGCTTTGGTATTGGTATTGACATTCAAGACACACGAAACAACCCCCTTTATAAACTTAAACTTTTAAGGCATTGCCTACGGTCTCAACGAGTTGAGTAATGTTATACCGAACCCCTTCCCACTCGCTGTTGATGCACCAATTAAGTACTACCCATTTGCCCGTGATAAGGCCAGGTTCGTTGGTGAACCTATTATTCTTTGTTTGACATTAATAATTGTTTTGTTCCCCGTGGGTGTGGGTTTGTGGGGCTGCTTGGATGATGACTTCCAGGGCGTGGTTCCTCTTGATGTCGAGTCTTCCTTGTTCGTACTCTGTTTGTTCGTAGAGTTTCTCGAACTTCTCACGGCTTATCTTGCCGTCGTAGTATACCAAAAACAACTCGGCTCTCAATTTCCTTAACGGATGATGCATATATCTTGCGATGCGCTTAAGCAACTTAATGGCATCTGTACCACTAAATTCTAAGTCTAAGACTGTTTTGTTAACCCAGAACTTAGGAGACTCTTCTCTGTGGCTAGCACGTTGCACCAGAATTTCTACGAGAATTGGCTAAGTGGAGATGTGGTTAAGGATTACGCGGAGGACGTGAAGCAGCTAATAGGTGAGCTCAGGAAGCTAGTGCGCTAGTAGTTAGGAAACTAGGGTTTACATGCCATTTCATAATATTTGAGACACCTAGAAGGGCTCATGTATCGTAAGTTTTATTTATAGAGATGAGACAACCTTCATGATATGGATACCTTGGTTTCGTTAGAGCTATTTCTGCCTAGGAGGAATTGTGGAGAGGTTGAGGGAGGAGGCAGAGAAGGCTGGGGCCTCGGAGGAGGAGCTACTAGTCGAAGTCTTGTCGGAGAGGTTTGGTGAAAGGCTTGACCCTGATACGGAGATTGAGATGCATTTAAGGCTGTCTGAGAAGGAGTTGATGGAGGCAGAGGAATTTTTGAGGAAGGGGGACCTCGTACAGGCATCGGAGAAGGCCTGGGGTGCTGCGGCCCAGATTGTTAAGGCTGTGGCGGCTAGGGAGGGTAAGGAGCTCAGGAGCCATGCAGAGCTTTGGAGATTTGTCGATGAGGTAGCCAGGAGGTTAAACGATGTTGAGCTAAGGCGCCTATGGCGAACCGCTAATGCACTTCACCAGAATTTCTACGAAAACTGGATGCCGCCGGATGACGTGAAGTACGCCATAGAGGATGTTAAGGAGTTTATTGAGAAATTGAGAAAACTCCTGCAACAATAAGGTTTCAAGGCACATTAACTAGGTGGTTCCTATGGGTTACAGCGATTTGTGTAATGCCCTCTGTGAGGCGTTGCGCCTAATGGCGTAATGTTGCCTATTTTCGTAGGCCCTGGCTTTCTATCGTGAGATTACAGTTGAATTTCCTAAACACGGTTATTACCTCGGGTGTTTCCTGAGGAGGATTGCTAAGAATCCTGCGGTTAATGCGGCCCAGTATATTGGGTGTGGTGCTATTGTTATGGGCATTGTGATTGAGGCGCCATCGTAACTGAGACTTAGTGATCCAACGCCTATGAATACCGGTTCGTAATTGGCCACTAGGTGGTAAGCCCTGATCACGTAATCAATAACCCCGTAGATTATTAACGGGTATGCCAGGTAGGTTAGGGATGCCGTGAGCAGTGCATGGCCAACTCTTGGTGTGCCTCTCAATGTTAAGTATACACTCTGGGCCATTGTTATTATCAAGTACACCCTATAGGCTTCAAGCACAGCCGAGATTAAGTAGGAGATCCTCAGTGTAGTGCCTAGTAAAGATGCGGTGAATTGGAAGGGTGATGTCTCGATTATGAGGAGGCCGCCGAAGTCGTAAACCCACCAGTAAAGGGGTAGCGCAACCACGGCTAGGTTGAGGGCAATAACCGTAAGGGTTATTGGGTACCTAACCCTCATGGTCTCACCCTAATCCTCACCACTGTGGACCCGACCTTCGCCACAACCACGGCGTAGGTGCTAAAGGCCTCTGTGGCATTGATCACCCTAAGCTCAAGGACCCCAACGCCGCCAGGCATTACCTCAACCTGCCTCACTAGGTATAGGTAGCCATTGGTTATGTTTAACACGGTCAGCGTTACATTGAGCGGGTTCCTAATCGGTACCTCAATTACCACAGGCTCTAAACCCACGCTATTCGTCACCCTAAACACATCCGTCAACTCAACACCCATAACCCCAAGGCTTACATTAACTAACTGATTAACCAGGTTAGGGGTGCCTGTGATTACTAGATTGGCAACGCCACTACCCATTGGCGGTAACGTAACGGCATTGGCTAGGTAAATACCTGGAGCCGTTATGTTCATTATGATTAACGAGAGGTTGGTTGGGTTCTCTATTGCGAAACTAATCACCGTAAACCCACCAGCGGATTCCCTACCGAGCACAAATTCCCTCGTTACATTAAACCCATCAATCCCAAGTACCACAACAACATCCTCATTACCCATTTCAATGCCCCTCAACAGCCCACCTAAGTCGTTCACACTCAACGTTAGCTCCGTCACCCCAGGCGGTAGCGCTTGCGGCTTCGTTAATTCCACATATGGGCCCTCTACATCATAAACAATCACCGTGGTATCCAGGGGGTTATGCACAGGTATCGCCACGAGGCATTTACCCACACTCATTAGCGATAAGGAACCATTGATGCTAAACTTGAACTCACCACTGACGATTAACCCTCCCAACCCTATTGTGGCGTTGATGAGACTTAGGTTGGATAAGGAACTCGGGTTCTCGACCTTAACAAGGGATCATCGCCTCACCGTTGGGTGGCACGATCACGGGCTTAACGAGGCTTAAGCCCGGCGCCGTAATATTCATTATCGTAACGTTGAAGGGGAAACTACTTCTAACGTTTATGCCAACCTCACCTGTTGTGCTCATGGGTATTGTGATGGAGGCGTTACCCTCCTTACCTAAGCTTATTGGTGCAGTGATGTTTAACCCATTGACCTCAAGGTACATACATAGGTGCGCATCATTTTTAACCAAGGCCTCATAAAATCCCTCAGGATTCACTATGAACAATGTGGCGTTGAGGGTCTCGTTGGGTTTTACCATCAATTCCCTGGTCATGACTACGTAATCCCCCGTAATATTAACCACAACCACTGGGTAGCTTAGGTAGTTGGTTATGCTCAGCACGATCTCGTCATTGCCGTAGGCGATTGGCTTAACGATTAATTCACCACCTACCGTGGGCCTAACCACTGAGAATGATAATCCACCATTAATTAACTCCTGGACACTTGGTAACTCGATGGCGGGGCCCACAGTGAATGTGTCCATTAAGCGCAGGACCTCCATTAACTCTCCAGTCTCAGTACCCATGTTAGGCGCGAAAACGCTGTACATGATCTCCTCCCTAACCCTGTTTATTATTTCCATTGGTTGATTTATGTAAGTCCCAATGTTGCCTGGCACGTTATTCATAACTATGTAGGTAACAATGATGGCTAAAGCCACAATTATGGCAATGGGCTTCACAGCATCCATCTAATCATAATTAATTCAACTCCCCTTATAACCCTAACCACCCCCTTCTCACCGTACCTGTAAACCTACACCGTGGTCACGCCATCCCCAGAGCCTGCACCCCTGAATCTAATGGCGAATATTACAATGATTACCAGGGCTGTGAAGGCTATGGCTAGGTAAACCGTGTAATACCTATTGTAGGTTATGACAATGTTCATGGGACTCCCAACCACAATAACACCACTGCCAACCCTATACTGATGCCCATTAATCATGGCACCATTTAGAACAAGCAGTGTTAGGTTGGGTAGTATTACGTACCTCGGTATCGACAGTTTAATAAAACCACCACGCCAAACCCACGCCGTGTAATTACTGGTCCTGGTACCATTGATTACCACGGGCACGGGGCTCACTATTGCGACCAGGTACTGGGGCTCGCCAATCACCCTAATTGATGATGGGCCGCTCACTGTGATTGAACCATTGACAGGGCTCATGAGCACAAGCCTAGTCCCGTTGCCTAGGTAGTAGTACCTAGGCACGTATAGCGTGAGTGAGTAACCCCTGCCCAACCATGCCGTGTAGTTGCTTGTTAATGAGCCATTTATCATGATTGGTACGGGGCTTACGATGGAGACCAGGTACTGTGGGGACCAGGTGATGGTGATGTTCAACGGCTCACAAACCCTCACAACACCCACCCCACCCGTTGGTATATACCTGGTTTCGTTACTTAGGTATTTAGTTGTTGCGTTAATGATTATANAATCGCAGGCATTAACCCAGCCTAGATAGTTGAGGTATTGTGTGCCGTTTATGCCTATTGGGAACGGGCTTGTGATATTAACTAGGTACTGCCTAACCCAACCAATCACTGCATTGAGGGACTCATCAACCCTAATCACGAGGTTCGTCCCATTTATTGGAAAAACCCTAACGGTACCACCTAGGTAATGAGGACCCGCACTTATCACTAGGTAATCCCCAGCGAGTACCCACCCACCGTAGTTGCTCGTTGGCGTCCCATTCACATTGATCGGGTAGTCGCTGGATATGGAGACCAGGTAATACTTAGCGTAGATGGGTTTAACAACCACCACCGTCGGCCCATTACCTGGCTTTATCGTGATTACCGAGGAATTCACAAACTCACTAACGCCATTAATTGAGGCAACTATGCCAACCAGGACTAATTTGGTGCCATAGGTTGGCGTTAGGATTGTGGGGTAGGTTATGTTGGTGGGTTCCGTTATGTACCTAGCCACTGAGCGATTCATTGGTGTTTCAATGACTAGGTACGTCATGGGCACATCACTCGCATTAAATTGGTTAAGGGCGCCATAGGTTGGTTGACCAAGGATTACGCAGGGAAGTCCTTGGCACTCACCCAGCGTTAGGTATGTCGATGTGGCATTTATATTGAGCGCATAGTTGCGGAGATCCGTCACAGCCCTGAAGGCGGCACCATCCCAATAAAGCAACGCCAACCCAACGCTCATGGGGACCGCAGACCCTGCACCCTGGCTAACCACCAACTCGGTATCGTATGCATAACCACCTGCTGTGGCTAGGTAGGGATTCATCTCAATCACAGCATCCAATGCACCATTGATTAATTGGAAACTAAGCCAGGTAATCCCCGGTGGTTTGTACTGGCTCCCGTTCTGTATCACTGAGTAACCAACAAGCACCGAGGCAATGCCGCCACTGACGTTGGTTTTGATGGCTAGGTATAGGGCGATGGGTTGATTAAACGACCCCAGGTTAAGGATTTGTGAGTACATGGTGGTTGGTAATGCACCTGTAACGTTGATTATGTTAATCATAAACTGGGCATTACTACCAAGGCCTATTGATGACTCCACCCAATACTCACGCGTACTACCCTGCCCCTTAACAACGACCATGGAGCCCAGTATAACGTAAACAGAACCGCCGACTCCAAGCCCTGTGGCGTTTATGTAGGCTAGTACGTAGTTTGTTGTTATGGGACCAAGGGCTGTTATGCCCACGGCTGGTTGATTAACAACCCTAACCACGGCACTTACGTTTATACCGCACGGTGTTGGGTATAGGACGACGTCATAGATACCCTGGGGTAGTTGAACTAGGTAGACATTGCCGGCGGTGACTTGGGACGTGTATATCGCGTATGCTTGCCCACCAGATGACCAGGTTTCGTATTGATTTTGCGTGAACACGTACAGGCTGTAGTTGTTGCTGAGTATGTCAATGAGAAGGTACTGATTGCTACCTATGTCTGCGCTCCACAAACCCCAGCAGGAATTTTGAGCGGGCGGGTTAACAATGCCCGATTGCGCATGGACCTGGCTAGGCAGAGTCAATATAACGACCACGGTAATGAGTAGTATTAGGCCGTGCTTCATTCCACGTGGGTATCGTGAATACCATGGCTTATAGGTGGCTCTTACAAAATAATTACGTAATACGATGAGTTAATCGTTATAATTAGGCTTTGCAGGCAACGGTTTAGTGCAATGAGGGAGTCCCCTGTTGGTGGTGTCTTGTTTGGATACCTATCGACTGCCGTCAGTTACGCCTTTGCCCTGGCCTATGTTATACTGCTCACCAGGTACATACCCCTAACCCAGTATGGTTATTATAACGCCTTGATGGCAATGATGGGATTGATAGGACTCTTCTTCCCAACCCTGGGCATAGATGCTGCAATAGCCAGGGAGGGGGCTATGCTTCACTCACGGGGTTCTGACATTAGGGAGCACTACGCGGCGCTCTTCGTAATATCCCTAACAATATCCACGGCATACGCCGCAGCCCTAATCATAGCCACACCACTTTACCTAGCCAGCAAGATACCCAGTGAGTACCTAGACCTCACTTACCTATACGCAACATACATAGTCCTCTCGGCAATCAACGGCGCCATGTCCTCATACCTATGGATGACTGGTAGGTTGGCAACCCAGGGCTTGGGCTACTTAATTGGCAACATGCTCTTCAGATCCCTCGAGATAGCGTTACTCATTATTATGCACAGCGTCTACGCAATACTGATTGGCATGGTATTCGGGCAGGCGGTAACGGCAATGTACTTCACAGCCAGGGTAAGGCATATACCAAACCCAACCAGGGGCGTTTCCCTAATAAGGCGTGGCTTCCGTAACTACTTAAACTACGGATTCCAGAACTGG
>LOCH01000160.1 GCA_001516765.1 Vulcanisaeta sp. MG_3
TGCACCAGGTATTGGCACCACGTTATCATGCATTACTAGCCAATTGAGTGCGATTTGGGCTGGTGATTTACCGTACTTGGCGGATAATTCCTTAATTACGGGGATCAATTTGCTGCTTATTTCACGTAGATTGTCTGGATGGAATAATGGATCATTCTCCCTCAGATCACCCCTGGGTCTATTATCTGGAGAGTACTTGCCGGTCACCGCGCCCTTCGCTAATGGGCTCCATGCGATTAAGGTAATTCCCTCACGCCTTAGGTAGGGTAGTAACTCCTTCTCCACCTCCCTCTCGATTAGATTGTACCTATTCTGCGAACTAACTATATCGCTCCTCTTCAGGCATTCACGGGCAGCTTGGAGGAGTTGGAGTGGGTAGTTACTGACACCGATGTACCTAATCACACCATCATCAACCAACCTCTCCATAGCCCTCATAGTCTCGCAAATGGGAACATTGTGCCAACACGCGGGCCAGTGTAGTTGTAGTAGGTCTATGACGTCAAGACCAAGCCTCTCCTTACTACGCCTAGCCGCCTTAAGAACATCATCGAACCTGTGCCAGTCGCCCGGTATTTTCGTTGCCACGAAAACCTGCTCCCGAATTCCCAACTCCCTGATTGCACGCCCAACAAACTCCTCACTACGCCCCCTACCGTAAACAGCCGCAGTGTCTATGAAGTTTATACCCAACTCAACGGCCTTCGCTATTACGGATTTCGCCACATTATATTCATACGGACCCCACGCATCCCCACCAAACTGCCAAGCCCCCAGCCCAATCCTTGAAATTTTTACACCGGTTTTTCCAAGGGTTATGTACTCCATCACCGCACGTAGGCATCACCGCGTATTTAAACATTGTCACGTTGATTGCTCTAAATTAATAATGCTTTTTAACACGAAATCTCCATTCGCAGTTGATGAGTTCTGAGTATGTGGTGATTTTCGTAACGGTACCTAACAAGGCGTCGGTGTTGAGTTGGCTAGGCATCTCGTGAGTAATAGGTTAGTTGCCTGCGTCAATGTTGTTGATGGTTTGAAAAGCATATACTATTGGGAGGGTAGGGTGGAGGAGGATAATGAGGCGTTACTGATTATTAAGTCGAGGAAAGATAGGCTTGATGACATTATTAATGCGGTAAGGGGAAGCACCCGTATAAGGTGCCCGAGATAATAGCATTACCAATCATTGGCGGATTGAAGGATTACCTAGCGTGGATTGACGAAGTTGTTGAGACGAAGTAAAATCATCCACTTAGCCTTAGACTAAATATTTTTAACTAAAAATTACTCCTAACAGCAATGCCCAGGGCATTGTTGGTGGTACTTGATGGATGCGCAGATAGACCCGTTAAGGAGCTGGGTGGTAAGACCCCGCTCGAGGCTGCCGTGAAGCCACGATGGATAGATTGACATCTGAGGGGTCCTGTGGGTTAATGGACGTGATATCACCGGGCATCAGGCCCGGCAGTGATGTTGCCCACCTAGCCATATTCGGTTATGACCCATACAAGTACTACCCAGGTAGGGGGCCTCTTGAGGCTATTGGCGCAGGGTTGAGGCTTAATCCAGGTGATGTTGCCTTTAGGACCAATGTGGCCACCGTCAATGATGACCTAGTTGTTGTTGATAGAAGGGGTGGTAGGTACATAGGTGCTGATGAGGTTAAGGAAATCGAGGAGGTAATAAATAACGAAGTAATACCAACCCTAAGGGCGAAATATGGTATTGATGCGATTTACAAACAAACGGTTGAGCATAGGGGTGTCTTGGTCTTGAAAGGCTCGGTCTCACCGCACGTCAGCGATACGGACCCGCACGTTGTTGGTGCCAGGGTAGCCGAGGCCAAGGCGCTCAGTGAGGATGCAAGGGTTACTGCGGATTACATAAATGAATTCACCAGGCTTGTTCATGAGAGGCTAGGTAAAGCTAGGTTCAACGAGATCAGGAGGAGGGAGGGCAAGGGACCAATAAACATGGTGCTGCTGAGGGGTGCTGGATCCATGAGGGTGTTTGAGCCGTTAAGTTCCAGGTACAGAATAAGGCCTGCGATAATCGCCGGCGTAGCGCTGATTAGGGGTATTGGTGTGGCGCTCGGTATGGAACCTATCAATGTTGAGAATTACGTGGGTTCTAAGGATGATGATTTCAACGCAGCCTTTCACGCAGCGGCAGAGGCGCTGAGGAACCACGATTTCGTATTCCTCCATGTGAAGCCCACGGATTCCATGTCTCACGATGGGGATTTCAGGGGTAAGACCATGATAATCGAGAGAGTTGATGCAGGTCTTAGGAGGTTTATTGAGGAGGCGCCAGGCGATACTTACATATTCATAACCTGTGATCACGCGACACCTGTAATCGTAAAGGAGCACACAGGTGATCCAGTCCCCTTCATGGCCTGGGGTATAGACGTCATGAAGGATGATGTAGGTAGGTTCAGTGAGAGGGATTGCTCGAGGGGCTTTTGGAATAGGATTAGGGGTATCGATATCATGAACATAATAGCTAATTACCTAGGTACGCTTGAGAAGTTTGGTGAGTAATTTTACTTATCGTAAAGGCTATAAATTATCGAGTGGTCTAGCCATTATGTAGGCGTCCTCACCATCGTGGTAGTAACCCCTTATTAAGTCGACAATTTTATAATTCAACTTCTTATAGAGGTTAATGGCGGGCGTGTTCGAGACCCTAACCTCTAGGTAAACCTCCTCAGCACCATAGAAGTACTTCATAGCCCTCATACCCCTAATCATCATGTTATACGCAATACCCAACCTACGCGCCTCGGGTAGAACACCTATTGATATCACATGACCCTTCCTGGTCGGCTTGCCCTTCCATATGTAACTCCAGCCAAACTCAACCCTGTTCATCATGTAACCCACGACCTTCCCATCAAGCTCAGATACTATGAAGGCCTTTGGAAAGCTCCTGTAATGCTCAACAAAGAAAAACTCCGGGTAGTTTTCAGGGAGAACTCGCCTATTTATTGAAACCACAGTGTTCAAATCCGTTATTTCGAACTCCCTGAGTACGAATATTTTCCCATTCCTACCCTTAATGTATTCGCGACCCTCGAGTCTCTCGGTAACATCCTGAATAGTGCTTTCATCCATTACGTAACCAATAATTGGGAAATTAATACGTTTTTCCCATTAAACAACGAATAATTATTTATCTAAAACATACGCCGGAACTACCACCAGTATTATAAGACCGAGTATGTACAATAATGCTGTGTACGTTCTATAAGATAGGCTTAGGAGACCGAGTTGTGGCATTACGAACTTAACAACACCAACAACATCAAACCTAGGTACTGGGTATGGATCAGGCCCAAGGTTTGCATCGCCCTTAAATACATATGTGCATCCCTGCGAGTTCTCAATAGACATTACCCTATGCACTATATAGTCACTGAACTGGGGTGAGTAATAAATGGCCACGTGGCCAAGCAATGATTGGCATGAACCGCTAGGTGGTATCATCACCACTAGGTCGCCAACCTCGAGCGTTGGCTCCATAGAGTATGAACTAACCACTGCCCAGGGTATTACGAATGATAACGCTAGTACGATCATTAGTACATGCCCTAAATCCATCGCAAGGGCAAGAAAACATTAATACTTATGTTTTTTCTCACCTATACTACGCCCTTTAGTCCTAGCCGTTTCGGATGTCGTACTGAGATATTACGTCCACGATTAGAAAGGTTTTTATAGAAGTGATTTACGGACCCTCCGATGAGCACAAGCACAACACAGCAGAAGGGCGGGTTCCAGTAATGGTTCTTAAGGAGGGTTCCCAAAAGAACAACGGGGGCTGATGCGAGGAGGAGTAATATAATGGCTGCGAAGGTCATTGCCGAAATACTATCAACAAGCCTCGGTCCAAGGGGCATGGATAAAATGCTCATTGATGCCTTCGGAGACGTTACAATAACTGGCGATGGAGCTGCAATACTGAAGGAAATGGAGGTTCAGCACCCAGCCGCCAAGCTACTCATTGAGGTTGCCAAGGCTCAGGATGCGGAGGTTGGTGATGGAACAACAACAGCCGTTGTTGTTGCAGGTAGGCTGCTAGAGCTTGCTGAGGAGCTGCTTGACGAGGGTATCCACCCAACAATAATTATTGATGGTTATAAGAAGGCTATGGATTACGCAATACAGGTTGCTGATGAGATAGCGCAGTCAATAAACGTCGAGGACAAGAATCAACTAGCCCTTGTGGCTATGAATTCACTAAGTAGCAAGATAGTGGCTGAGGCTAGGGATTACCTAGCTAAGGTTGCGGTTGATGCGTCAGCAATTGCCGTGGAGAAGGTTAACGGGAAATACAACCTAGACCTGGATTGGATAAAGCTTGAGAAGAAGAAGGGACAATCACTCGCTGAAACCCAGTTAATACAGGGCATTGTACTCGATAAGGAGGTGGTACATCCAGGAATGCCAAAGAGGGTTGCCAATGCGAAGATAGCGGTTCTAGACGCACCGCTTGAGATAGAGAAGCCTGAGTGGACAACGAAGATATCAGTCTCATCACCCGACCAAATAAAGGCATTCCTTGAGGAGGAGTCCAACATACTGAAGTCATACGTTGATAAGCTAGCTGAGGTTGGCGCCAACGTGGTAATCACACAGAAGGGTATTGATGAGGTTGCTCAGCATTACCTGGCTAAGAAGGGCATTATGGCCATTAGGAGGGTTAAGAGGAGCGACATTGAGAAGCTTGCCAAGGCAACCGGTGCCAAGATAGTCACGAGCATAAAGGACATAAAGCCAGAAGACCTTGGCACAGCAGGTCTCGTCGAGGAGAGGAAGGTTGGTGAGGAGAAGATGGTGTTTGTTGAGCAATGCCCGAACCCGAGGGCCGTCACAATACTGATTAGGGGTGCGGCAGACAGGGTCCTTGACGAGGCAGAGAGGTCAATGCAGGACGCACTACACGTGATTAGAGACCTATACAGGGAACCAAGGATTGTACCTGGCGGTGGCGCCTTCGAGATGGAGATAGCCAGGAGGATTAGGGAGTGGGGTAGGAAGTTGCCCGGTAAGGAGCAGCTATCAGTACTCAAGTTCGCAGAGGCCCTTGAGCATGTACCAACAATACTAGCCCTAACGGCTGGCCTTGACCCAGTGGATGCCATAGCAGAGTTAAGGAGGAGACACGACGGTGGTGAGGTAGATGCCGGTGTTGATGTGCTCAATGGTAAGGTTGCCAACATGCTTAAGCTAAACATTGTTGATCCATTGCTGGTTAAGAAGCAGGTGATAAGGAGCGCCGCCGAGGCTGCAATAATGATACTTAGGATAGACGATATAGTGGCTGCAGCACAGACAAAGGCAGGTGGCGGTGGTAAATCGAAGAGCGAGACCGGTGGTGAGGAAGAGACCTCAAAGACTGAGTAATAAAAATGACTAAGTTAGGTTTTAAACGATTTTATTACGGTTCCTCAATGTCTCCTCAAATCAAACACAAAATACCTGTATTAAAGGAAGATGCACTTGCTGATATCCTAAAGAGGATTGAGGATTTGACCAAGGTAGGTTAACATACCCACCTAGAATAACTAAGTATGAGCTAGCGAGGATTGTGGCAGCTAGAGCTAGGCAGTTGGCTATGGGCGCACAACCACTAATTGATCCGCAAAAGCTTGGTACCTATGATCCAATAGCCATTGCACTTGAGGAGGTGCGTAGAGGATTGATTCCTTTTGTTATTGTTAGGACGCTACCAAATGGTAAACACGTGAGGATTAAGCTTAAGGAATTACTTAAATTAAGTGAGGAGTTTGACGTTAAGATTTAACACTATACCTTAACTAACTCGAGCTTCCCATTATCAATCCTTATTTCGACAGCATCACCAACATCAAGCTTAGGTCCCAAAGCCTCTGCCTCATCCTCATTAAGCCAGATTAGAAGTCTCGGTATTGGAACCTTACCACTCATTAATGGGCCAACCATCGGCATTGACCTAAGTAATTGCTGCACAAGTGGCATTACATCACGCATCATTTGCGATGTCTCATCAGTACCGGTAATCACAGGGCCTGGTGATTCCCTCTCCTCGACTATTTGTATTGCTATCATTCTTCCGCCGGTTGGGTCATTAACCAATGTCTTACTTACCACGTAACCCTT
>LOCH01000161.1 GCA_001516765.1 Vulcanisaeta sp. MG_3
CGATAAACTTTAACCCTGATTTCCTTAATCTTCACAGTCTTAGTAGCTTTACTTTAACCTATATAAGTTTTATAACTTTATTAAGAGCATTCACCTTACCCTCACTTGTTCAAATATTGTATACCCACACTTACCGCAGGCCCACCTGGGTACGGGCACCTTGTGGTAAGCCATCACTGAACCGCACCTTGGGCATATTCTCCTTAGGAACTTTATTGTACCCTTTTCATAATCCACCTCATACCACGTATGCGCCCTCGCCTTAACCTCCTTTGGCATCCAGCTTCGATATTCGCAAACGTTTTTAAGATTTTCTTCAATACCTCACATCTTGGATATTAGGTAGAGTATTGTTACGGCTATTACGTTGATCAAGGTCATAACCATTATGGGCAAGGACACCAGAAGGCCCAGCCCATTTAAGGCCCAGATGTAGTAGATGAAGGTCATGAGCACGCTTTCCGCCATCAATATACTGGATAGCGATATCAACATCTTACCCAACCTGGTGAAGCCTATACCTAAATAATTCCTTATTAGTAATGCAGTAATAACTGCCTGTATTATCGACGCGGCTATGTCTATGTACCACATCACATGCATCATCCCTCACCTGCCTCATTAAGCCCTAATATTCTTACAACATTCTTAAGTACATCCCAATTCTTTTCGAGCATTTCGCTTATAAAGTACGGGGCACCGTAATCTCTACTCATTCTAACTACCAATCCGTTCCTCTCGAGGACATCTAGGTGGTGAATCACTGTCCTGTAATTTACATTAAGTAGCCTGGCTAACTGATTAGGGTTCATGGGTCTTTTCTTAAGGAGGAGTAAAATTCTTAGGCGCATTTCACCACCCCTACTTCCACCCAACAACCATATTAGTATTTTCCTTAAATCCCTATCATACTCAACCATTAACTCAACAACATCTATAATCGCTAACTTAAAAGTCTTAACATCCGCATAACTCAATCTAACCATACTAACACGTGTCTGTAGGCTTTATGATTTATAAAGGGTTGATCGATGTGCACATTGGAGATTTGTAAGAGATTTGTAATAAAAGTGGAGAGATACTGAAAATCCCTTATTTAATACCTTGAGCACCACGGACCTGATGAATGCAAAAACAATAGGAATAATAGTGGGGGTCGTGGTAATAGTAATAGCTGCGGTGGTAGCTGCGATAATGCTGACGACAAAGCCTATGGCAACGACTTCACCTATGTTGTCAGTATCAGCTGCACCAGGGTCAGGGGTTCCTGAGCTTTATAAGGAGGATAGTGTGTTGGGTGTGTTCTTTAACTTCCTTGATGGGATAGCGATTGAGTCGCCAAGCGACGTACTACCCTTCCTATCGCCAAGCTTCACAGCACAAATAAGCGGTGTACCCTTCCCAGGAACCTACAACTATCAAACATTCAACTCAACCTGGTTATCCAACTTCTTCAGCACCTATGAAACGGTTTACTTCTACACCACGGCTTTACCAACGGTCATGAAGGTGGGTAACGACACATTCCAGGTATCCGCTGTTGTTCAGTACTTCGTTGCACCAACGAATGACCCAATATACCTACAGGTCTTCAATGCTTCAGTAACCGCCACCATACGCATAGTGAATGAAACACCATTAATAACCCAATTAACGTGGATCGGTAATGAGTTACCACCGTCTGCTGTGATAGCAGGCTATCCATCGCAGCACGCGCTAGAGGCCAATGAAGCCCTGGAGACGTTCCTATGGCAGATAAATAGCATGGCAGCTGAGTTCCCGCCGAGCACAATAGCCCAATACTTTGCTTCATCAGCTACGTTGAACGTTGAAGGTCAGTTACCGCCTGGGTTAAAGGCAGGCGTTTACAGTGGGTTAAGTAACATTGAGAACTTCTTCAATAGTTGGGATACGTACTTCATCTTCGCCGCCACTTACTCGCAGAACCTGCTGCCCAATGGAACAGCTATACCACCCATGGTGTCCATAACCCTAAACCCAAGCGAAGCCGAGGCCACGGTTATGGCTAACGAAACGGTCTTCCTCGGTTGGGTAGCACCGGGTGAGCCTGGCTATCCGGCGTTGTACGACATGCACGTCGACATAGTAGCCTACCTGATGTACAACTCCACGGCAGCCATGTGGCAGATAACCAACGAGACCATGGACTTCACGTTAGTACCGCTGGAAAGTGACACAATGTCTGAGATAGGCTTCGGCGCACCATACTACGGCAACACACCGGCTTTTGTCGTGGTGGCGGGCGAGACCGTAACGGTCAATGCAGCATCTGGTCAAAGCTACACACTGCAGGTTGGTAATATGAAGGTAGTGGTTCCACCAGGAACCTACGCGGAGTTCTCCAACGGTACGATGCTTAGCACCTACAACTTCAGCCTAGTCCTAATGGCGGATTACAACATACCGTCACCACCATACCCAAGCGGCTACGTGCCAATTTACACATTCGCCTACGAGGTTAATGGGTTAATAACACCAACAATAACCTTCGTTAACGTCAATGGGAAGCCCCAGGGAATACCAGTCTACATATACACGGCACCTGGAAATAACTGGACGAGCTGGACCTGGTTAGGTGGTACATTTAATGGCACAGTCTACATAGGCGGTAAATACGCCTTCATGGATCACTGGACATACTTCAGTAATGGTACGATGGTTACAGCCTTCATAAAGCCCGTACCATGGGTGCTTGAATCACCGCAGTACATGCCTACCTACATCTCGCCATCAAGCATGATGGGTAGTTCAATGACGGGTGGCAGTTCATCATCAACCAGTTCATCAAGTGGCGGTTACGTTAAGTAGTTGTTATTAAAAAATACCTCGTTAAAATTAATTTTCCTTCAATCATTATTTCTAATAATCACCAAAGGGAAAACCATTTAGCGGTTTATACTCCTCAAGTGTGTCCTGGTAAACCCTCTTTGTCCACCTGGCTATTCTATCCCACGTGTACCACCTAAGTACGGATTCCCTGGCATTTCTCGCAATCCTCATTCTCAACTCCTCATTACTAAGCAGAATCTTTGTTGCCCTCACTATTTCCTCTACGTTGTTAGGAGGCACCTTAATACCATTGTACCAATCCCTAACTATTTCGTCAGGTCCACCGACCCTCGTGGTTATTACGGGCACGCCGGTGGCCATGGCCTCCAGTATCGTTATTCCAAACGGTTCATAGCGACTGGGTAGTATTGCTAGGTCTGAAACCTTTAGTATTGAGTAGAGTATTTGGTCGTCAACCCTGCCCGTGAAGTAAACCTTACTCCATATGCCCCACTCATGGGCTAGTTCCATCAAGTATTCCCTCATTGGTCCGTCACCCACTATCAATAATTTCAATTCCCAATTCCAATTAAGCAACTCCCTAAATGCAGCCAGTACAAGATCAGGCCCTTTCTCATAGACTAACCTACCAACGAACGTTATGATCCTCTCGTTAGGCATTGCGTATAAATCCCTAAACCCGGAGCTTGGGCTTACCGAATCTATGTAACTAGTGTCAATGCCGTTAGGTATCATTACCAATTTATCCTTGGGAACCCCATGCACCCTAACCACCTCACCAAGCATGTAATTGCTGCAAACAATGACCTTCCAAGCCTCGTACGTAGTCCTCCACTCCCAGGAGTGAATTATGAACTGCTCCTCATTATAGACGCCGCCACGTCTACCAACCTCGGTTGCGTGTATTGTGGCTATCAGGGGCTTATGAAGTAAATGCTTTAACGCAATACCCGCCGGCCCACTTAACCAATCGTGAACGTGTATAAGATCGAAATCCCATTGATCATACAACCTAAGGGCTTCCTCAATCATCTCCTCATTGAAGTTTAGAACCCAGGTTATGAAGCCAGTGGACCTAAACCTAAATGGATCAACCCTCCTGACATGTACACCATCAACCTCCTCAGAGGCTGGTACACCAGGTAGGGATATGCTTATCACGGCAGTTTCCACACCATTCCTAACAAGGTTCCTCGTAATGTGATAAACATGCCTACCCAAACCACCAATCATGTGAGGTGGCCATTCCCACGAGAGATGAAGAACCCTAATGCCCACATGTGCCTAATTCATTATCACATTTAAAAATAAGATCTTAAGACCTTATGAAAGATCTAGTGAAATAAAACTTAAAATGAATTTGGTGTGCGAGGATTTATGTGAAGATAGTACTTGTAGCTGTCCCCGGTAGTGGTAAGTCTACAACACTTAAGTATGTCAAGGAGATGCTGCCTGACGTGACTATCGTTAACTACGGCGATTACATGCTTGAGGTAGCCAGGAGGAATTATGGAATAACCAATAGGGATGACATGAGGAAGAAGCTTCCAGTTGAGGAGTATAGGAAGGTCCAGGAATTGGCTGCGGAGGAGATAGCGAGGCTATCTGGCGATGTCATAATAGACACGCATGCAAGCATTAGGGTTCAGGGAGGCTTTTACCCAGGACTTCCTGACAGGATAATCACGAAGTTAAGGCCTGACGCAATAGTACTCATGGAGTTCGACCCAAAGGATATCCTAGAGAGGAGGTCCAAGGATGTGGGGCTTAGGGACAGGGAGGCAGATACTCCCGAGGAAATTGAACTACATCAACTAGCCAATAGGTATTACGCCTTCGCCGCAGCCAATGCAGGCGAGTGCTCGGTGTACATCCTAGACTTCAGGAAGAAACCGCAGACTAGGCCTTTTGAGCATGCCGAGATGGCGGCAAAATTCATTGTAGATCTAATAATGAGGAATAGGTCAGCCACAAAGTAGGGCTTTACACGTTGTTCGATAATTGGCGCGTAATATTTAAAATAACAATCCTGCCCCATAGGTCGTATGAAGGCCTTAATAATCGTCGCAGATGACTCATACAAAGGCGAGTACTCAATGATGATGCAAGCACTTAGGCAACTGGGTATGGAAGTCAGTACGGGATTGGTAAGTAAGACCGCTAGGGTAAATTTCGACCTAGACTTTACCGAGAATTTTGATGAAAATAAACTTGGTGATTACGATATTATTGCATTCATAGGGGGTTACTGGGCTTATTACACCGTTACTGGTAAGGAAACACCGGGTAGGGTTAAGCCGATGGTTAATAGGGATATCTTCGAGAAGTTATTAACGAAATCAGTAAGCGGCGGTAAGAAGGTCATACTGCCCCTAGCGCTACCCGCGTACGCCGCCAAGCTCGGTCTGTTAAAGGGTAGAAGGGCCACGGTATACCCAACCACCGAATTAATAAGCCTATTAAGAAGTAATGGTGTTGAGTTTGTGAATGAGGATTTTGTGGTTGATAATAACATAGTGACAATGAAGAAGGTTAGTGTTGATACGATAATTAAAGCACTTCGTGAATAATCCTGTTTTTGCAATAAACCCTCTAATCAATGGGCAAATAACTTAAATTGCAGTGCACATCCCTCCTAATCAATAATGGGATCGATGCAGTACAAGTCATTAGAGATGTACGAGATACCTAGGGTAGTGGTGTTTGGACCCAACGCCATAAACAAGGTCCCCGAAATACTCAGTAAGATTAATCTCAATGGACTGAGGGGGCTTATTCTCATAGGACCGCACTTCGGTAAGCATCTACTCGATAAGATAGGGTGTAGGATTTGCGATGTTGAGGAGATCAATGAGTTAAGCCCTGAGAGCATCATTAGTCTCGCCAATAAATATGCGAATACTGCCGACTACATAATAGCCCTCGGTGGTGGTAAAATAATCGATTTTGGGAAGGCCTTGGCGCACATTATGAATGTACCCTACGTATCAATACCCACAATAGCCAGTCACGACGGTATTGCCAGCCCCTACGTATCCCATGTACTCCAGATGGATTTGAATAAGTACGGTATTGGTAAGGTTCACAAATCCCCAATAGCCATCATAGCGGATACGTCAATAATACTTGAGGCGCCAAGGAGATACTTATTGGCTGGTGTTGGTGAATTGGTGG
>LOCH01000162.1 GCA_001516765.1 Vulcanisaeta sp. MG_3
CATGGTGCGCGTCATTAGTTGTTAGGTGGGATGCTTCATTGTGTTGATATGATATTGGTCTTTATTAATTGCGATATTTCATCATCCCCTAGACCCAGTTCCCTGAGTATTTCTATTGTGTGTTCGCCCTTCCTAGGCGCCTTACCGTTGCTTACTGGTCTCGTGCCATTGATTATGAGGGGGGTTAGGAATTTTCCCTTGACGAAGCCCCTAGCCGTTAATTGGGGATCTTTATCTAGCTCGTCTATCTTATTTATTGGGGCCGCTGGTATGTCGTTGTCCCATAGTAGTTTTAGGATTTCTTTGACGCTGTATTTACCGAATTCTGCAGCTAATTCGTTGATTGGCGCTTTTGTCGAGTTTCCTGCTTATTAGGTCTTCCCGCTTGAGTGCCTTGCATAGGTTCATCCAGAACTTGTCCTCTATTGCCCCAATGCTTATATAGCCGTCTCTGCATTTGTATATGTTGTAGAATGGGTACTTCCCGGTCAGTGTTGGTTCGGAGCCTTCGTAGACCATGGCCATGTTCAGCGTGTTGAATAGCATCGCTGCCTCCGTCATTGATACCTCCACATAACCTCCCAATCCCCTAATCAACAATCCTAGGATTCCGATTACGCAGAGTAGTGCCGAGCCTACATCAGCAACCTGCACAGTCAACGGCTTTGGGGCGTTATCGCCGTAAAGCCCTGGATCGAGTAATCCTGATACACCCGCGCAGTTTATGTCGTGGTTTGGTAGTTGGTTGTATGGTCCGTTGTTTCCATAACCATTTATTGAACAGTAAACAATCCTTTTGTTTATTCTCCTCAGGGCTTCATAGTCAATTCCCAATCTGGCAGCCACGCCCGCCTGAAGCCCTCAACGACAACGTCACTCCTCCTAACCAACTCATAAAATAACTCCCTACCCCTATCACTCTTTAGGTTTATCGCTATGCTCCTCTTCCCTGCGTTCAGCCACTCAAAGAGTAATGGTGATATTTCTCTAAGGTAATCACCAACCTCCACATCCTCAACCTTAATAACCTCAAAACCAAGTTCGAGTAATAACCTGGTTGCCACACCACCTGGATAAAGCCTCGTTAGGTCGAGAACCCTAACCATACTAAAGGGATATAAGGTGAACCACCTAATTAATAGGTGTGTCCATTGAGTTACCGAAGGTGTTGGTTCAGGAATTGATTAAGAGGGGCTTGATGAGTCCTTCATAGTCGATATTCTCTCAAAGGAGTTAAAGCTAGATCCAAACGATATGTCCAAGGCTCATGAGGAGTTGGCACTTAGGATGTACAATGAAGGTATTGAGAACCTAAACAAAGGTGATGTAATTCAAGCTAGCGAGAAGTTATATAAGGCTGTTGAAGAGACGATAAAGGCGTTGGCGATTAGGAGGGGCCTGCCCGAAGCTACTGAGGCACTTGAGAGAGGTAGGTGGAGTGTGGTGTTACTTGATAGTGCCGCACAGAAGTTGGGTGATATCGTGTTTAGGGCTTGGGATGCTGCGTATTTCCTTCACGTTAATGGTTTTCATGAGGACCGGATAGGTATTGATGCCGTTAAAAGTAGGGTACCGGTGATAAAGGCCGCCCTAGACCTGGTTACTTCTTAACCATGAACCACGTGCCTACACCCAATGCGCACAGTTTATTGTTGACGTCGTACACGTGGGCCTCGGCAACAGCTAAATGTCTACCAGCCCTGATTACTCTACCCTCAACCGTGAATGGACCATTGATTAATGGTTCTAGGAAGTGCACTTTAAGCTCTGCGGTGTATTGGTCAATACCATCATTCACGGTCATGACAGCCGTGCCCAATACCGTGTCTATTACGGTCATGATGACGCCACCATGAACCATCCCACCACGCCTAAGTATTTCACGTTTATACGGGAACCTAGCCTTTACAAAACCGTCACCAAGCTCCACGAATTCAAGCCCTATGAAGTTAAGTAGTGGTTCGGAACGTAGGTAATCATTCATGATATCAACAACATTTAAATTAGCAGCCCTAGCCTTGAGAAATAAGTCCCTAATGCTCGTGATTTGGCCCACGCTTTTTATTATTTCATCCCACGTAGGCACAATGCTGTGTGTAGAGGGTCATATTTAAACAAGACGCAGCTTACATTTAAATAGTAGTCAATAAGTCTAAATAAACGTTGGAATTACCTGCCCCCTAATTAATACATCGAAATCCTCCCTAAACCTACTAATGGCATAGTCACTCTTATAGACAATAACCTCAGCAGGCCTTAGCCTGCCGTTGTAGTTACTGCTCATTGAGTATACGTAGGCTCCAGCATTTAGTATCACTAAGACATCGCCCTCCTTAATCTTGGGCATTGCCCTATTAACTGCTATTTTATCGGTGTTCTCACATATTGGTCCAACGATATCCACGGTTACGACCTCATCATCGCCATCGCCGCATTTGATTATTTCATGGTATGCGCCATAGAGCATGGGCCTCAATAACACGTTCATGCCGACATCAACGCCGACGTACGTCTTATTGCCCTTTCTCTTGACCTCGGTAACCTTCGTTAGTAGGTAACCAGCATCACCAACAATAAATCTACCGGGTTCGATCCAAAGTTCTCCATGAAAGAAATTCCTTAGGTTTATCAGGGCATTTAAATCCAAGGGTTTCTCGCCTGGCTTATACGGTATCCCGAAACCACCACCCATGTCAAAATACCTAATATTAATACCAACCTCGCTTTCAATGAAGTTGGCGGCGTCCCTGAGCAATTCCGCAATTTTAAGGAAATAACCTGGATCTAGCACGTTGCTCCCCATCATGGCGTGAATACCAAACTCCGTAACGCCTACCTGCTTTGCTAGTCGGTAGGCTTCTACGGCATCATTTAGAAGCATCCCAAATTTACTTTCCTCACCTGCTAAGGTAACGCCTGGGTGAAAACCAACCCCATAACCTAGGTCGATCCTGAAAAACACAAGTTCAGGTTTATAACCAAGGGATAGAGCCCTCTCGAAGGTTCTCCTAGAGTCGAAGTTGAGGGTTACGCCAGCATCAATGCCGTACTTAATATCATCATTAGATAAGTAGGCACCCGTGTATAGGACATCGCTTGGCTTAAACCCGGACTTTAACGCGAGGAAGATTTCGCCAGGCGATGCCACATCAGCGCCAGAGCCTAGCTTTCTTAGGAACGTGAGTATGGCTATGTTTGAATTAGCCTTTATGGAGTAGAGAACCTTTGCGCCCAGGGCTTCCTTAATTGCCCTATAATTCTTCTCAATCTTACCTAAATCATAAACTAGTAACGGTGTTCCAAATTTGTCGGCCAAATCAATAAGGTCTACACCATCACCAACCATGCACTCACTCATATTAATGACAAGCCAGGATTATACCCCTATAAATATTGCGAAGCGCCTCATTGTGTTGCCTTAATTATTTTTACGCCAAGTACTTCCTGGAAGAATTTCATTGCCTCAGCCTTCGTAACCCTCTGTTTCCTGCCAACATCGTGCCTAGCCCTCCTCCTATACATAACCCTAAGTCCAGGTCTTGCTAATACCGTAACCACATTCATACCCCAAACACCAACCGCTGGATCGTACTTAGTACCTGGTATCATTATGTGCTCCCTAATTCCAAAGGCCACGTTGCCCCAATCATCAATGCGCTCTCCCTAAGTGTGAAGTCAACCGTGGCGAGGGCTTTGAGCAGGAACCAGACAGCCTTATTCCTCCTTAGTGTCACGGCAACACCTATGGGTTCGCCCCTCCTGATATTCCAATCCTTAATTGACCTCTTAGCCAACCTATAGCTTGGCTTTTGCTGTGTTAATTCCTCGAGAACCTTGGCAGCCCTTTCCAGGGGTTCACCGCTCTGCCCAACACCTATGTTAACCACAACCTTCTCAATCCTAATGATCCTCATTGGATGGTCCGTTGGTAGTACGAATTTCCTCCAATCCACCTGGTCCGGCGTTAATGACTTTAAATCAACCTGTGTTAGGTCTATGGCAGGCATCGATCTCATGCAATACCTTGAGTGTTAATAAAGCTTATGTCCCCACCCATGATTGATGCAGGATCACTGCGTTATTAATAATAGGTAATGTTGAATATTGGTTGTGAGGATTTTGTTGAGTATATATACATAAATATTGATATATATGGTCTGTACTTTACTGACAAAAGCCCTATTAAGGCTTTGGCTACACGAGACATGATGTCGAGCAAAACACCATTCGAACCAATTGACTGGGCAAAACCAAGAAAGGCACACATAAAGCTGCTCCTAATATCTGGCGCGGGTTTCTTCGCTGATGCATATGACCTATTTGCAATATCAATAGCCCTAGTCTTCCTTAAGCAGGTTTGGTCATTGACATCCGCGGAAATAAGCCTAATATCGTCAGCGGCACTTTTCGGTGCAGCTATAGGGCCCTTCATATTCGGCAGGATAGGCGACATCTTTGGCCGTAAGTACATCTATGGCGTGGAGGCAGCCCTATTGACGGCTGGAGCTGTGATATCTGCCTTCTCAATAAACCCAACAATGCTTTGGATAACCAGGTTCATACTTGGCCTCGGCGTTGGTGGTGATTACCCAATCAGTGCAACGATAATGAGTGAGTACGCACCCGTAAAAAGCCGCGGCTTATTTGTGGCCGGAGTTTTCTCAATGCAGGGTTGGGGTATTGCAACCGCAGCCATATTAGGGTTATCCCTCCTACACCTGAACGTAAACCCAGACCTTGCCTGGAGAATCATACTTGGCGCCGGTGCAATATTCCCAGCCCTAGTCATTTACTTTAGGCGTAGGGTTCATGAAACACCTAGGTTTGAGTACTTCGTTAGGAGGAATATTGAGGGTGTTAAGAAGGCGATGAAGGATGTTTTGAAAACCGAGGTTAATGTGGACACGGAAGTTAATGCTAATGGCAATACTACATTAACCAAGTACATAGCTGCAATATTGGGCACGGCAATATCCTGGTTTGCCATTGACGTACTCTTCTATGGAATCAACGTATTTGGACCCTTCGTAACCGCAGCCATAGGTCTTGCCAAGAACCCACTGGCTAGTATTTATGTGCAATTGTACGCCGCCTTGGCATTCCTAGTCCCTGGCTATTACGTGGCCGCATTCCTAGTGGATAAGATGGGTAGAAAGGCTATGCAAATAATGGGCTTCTCCATGATTGCTACAGTATACTTAATAGTAGCACTAATGCTTAGGAATAGTATTATAATACCCATGGCCATATTAGCACTCTACGGCATTGCCCAATTCTTCACGAATGTTGGGCCCAACGTAACAACCTTCATAATGCCAACTGAGGTCTTCCCAACAAGGTACAGGACCACGGGGCATGGTATTGCCGCAGGCAGTGGGAAGCTTGGCGCCGCATTGGCTACGTTCCTCATACCAATCTACTTCCCAATAACAAGCAATGCCTTAAACGCGGCTGCGAGGTTTGCAATAATGTCAAACCTATTGTTAGTACTCGTAGCCTTTGCAGTGATCGGAATAGTATTTACATTATTAATAAAGGAGCCCAAGGGAAAGCCGCTTGAGTTATCCTCAGGGGAAATAAATTATTAAAATTTAGGAAACCCTCTTTACCTCGATAGGCTAAAATTTAATGTTTAGTATACTAATTAGTATATTGATGTTGCTCATTCATGATATTAATATCAGCTATACCCAGCTATTAATGTTGAGGCTTATTCTTTATGCAAATCATAATATAGGCCAAAGTTCAATCCTGAAACTATATACTCAACTTAATAGTGATGGGATTGGCATTAGCATTGCCACCTTTTACAGAAGGCTTAATGAGTTGATTAAGGGAGGATTCGTAGGGAGAGGTGCCAGGGGTAAGTACTTTGTTACGAACAAGGGCTTATTATTTAATACTAGGTCTATACTTACTTTCATTGTTTACCAATGGAGCCATTGATAAGGAGACATATAGGTTGGCGCTTATGGAGTTAAAGAAGGTGTGGAATTTAGTTGAGTTTAGCGATGAAGAGGTTGAGGCTTACCTTAGACTATTGTTTTTAGTCGGCAAAGATTATGGGCTTGATTACTTAAATACCATGAATATCGTGTCCTCGCTGGGCTATCCAAAGTCTGTGCTGCTCCTGCTGCCTGATAAAGTAGGCGGTGCCAGGTTCATTATGGATGATATAATTGAGCATGTGGGTCATGATAAGGAGGGCTTGGTTAAGTCTGCGGAGAGGGTCATTGCGAAGGCTATTATTGAGTACTTTCCAGGAATTACATTACCGGATGGGTGTAGGGCCGTTATAATGCCTCGCGGCAATGGCGCAGGGAACATGAAGATTAAGGTCTTGGCGGTTAATTGCAAGTTGATGGGTTATACGCTTAGGCCAGGTTGTCCATTTATGCGCGATCTTCTTTATTCAAAATTGAACGTTAATTTCTCAAGTATTTGATAAGAAAGATATTGAATGTTTGTAAAGGGATGCTGTGGAGTTATCATGAACTGTATAATAATATCCTTATACTCTGAAAATAGCAAGTTAGATGTATGGGTGAGGAGAGGGCGGCTAAGTATGATGCCCAATTAAGAAGGGACCTGAGCTTCTGGGATATAGCGTACCTGGAGATAGGCTCCATGATCGGTAGTGGTTGGATGTTTGCGCCACTGCTTGCGGCATCTGTGGTGGGGGTCAGCATCAATACTATCCTGGTTAATAGCTGGCATACTCGTGTACTTCATAGCCGAGTCATACACGGAGGTGGCTAGTATGTTCCCCAGATCAGGTGGTTTGGTTAGATTTCCACAGTACACCCACGGACTTTTCGCATCATTCTGGATTGCGTGGACGACGCTGGTTTACGTTGTTGCCGTGGCGTCTGCCGAGGCCCTAGCCACGACCACGTACCTGACCGCCTTAGTCCCTGGGTTATTAATTCCAGGGACCATGGAGATAAGTCCGCTGGGCTACCTAGTCGCTGCTGCGCTCCTTATATTCTATTTCCTGCTTAATTGGTTTGGTGTGCATATAATGGGCAAGACAAACACTGCCGTTGGTTGGTATAAGTTGTTAATACCAACATTCACAATAATACTGCTATTCGCATTCTTACTCCACCCGGTGAATTACTCAGGCTTGCCTGGTGGTTTTGCGCCGTACGGCATGGCCGCGATCTTCATGGCAATACCCACAACTGGAATAGCATTTGCATACCTAGGCTTTAGGCAGAGCGTTGAATTCTCGGGTGAGGTTAAGAGACCTAGGGAGATAGCCATAGGTGCCGTACTCGGCTTTACACTGGTGGTTATAATATACATCCTGCTTGAAACGGCCTTCGTGGGCGCCGTGAACTGGAGCAAGGTCAGTGTACCACCCGGTGATTGGCAGGGCTTATCGAAATCAATACTAAGCAGAGGGCCCCTCTATCAGTTACTCACGTTATCTGGGATTGCCGTACTCACGGTATTTTGCTGTGCTGTTTATAATCGATGCTGTGTTATCCCCTCAGGGACTGGGTGGATCTATACTGGTGGCACCGCCAGATCGTTATACGGTATGGCCGCTAATGGGCAATTACCTGAGTGGTTCATGTACCTTAACAGGTACAGGGTGCCCAAGTGGGGTACAATAGCCGCGTTAATCGTTGGTTTTCTATTCTTATACAAATTCCCAGCCTGGAGTTTAATTGTCGGATTCATCACAAGTGCTGGGTACTTCACGTTCCTGGTCTCCGGGCCGCTGCCTCTCGCACTGAGGAAAATGGCTCCCGATGCACCTAGGTACTATAGAGTGCCTGTGATCTCCGTATTCTCCGCCCTGGCCACAATATCCGTGTACTTAATAATTTATTGGTCAACATTTGACACACTTTGGGGTGTTGTGGTTGCGATATTGCTCGGCCTACCCCTCTTCTACATGTACGTAATGCCGAGTAGGTTTGGTGTGAGTAGGAGTAAGGGCTTTGTGGCAGGCATTCTTTACTGGATAGTGTTGTTATTAAGTACGTACTTCCTACTCTACGAACCCATCGTTGTCCCCTATGAGAAATCAGGCGGCCTACCGCTGGCCCCCAGCTATGTGCTGTACTTCACGGCTTTCTGGTTAATTACGTTAGCTATGGTTGTTGGTTTGACACTATGGCTGTCGGCTGGCCTGGGTGAGGAGCAGAGGAACCACATCAGGGCTGGTTGGTGGATAGTTGCCGTGATATTCACAGTACTACCCCTATCATTCTTCGGCCAATTTGGCGTATTCAAGACGCCTATCATACCGTTCCCATGGGACACGATAATAGCGATACTCATAGGTCTCGCAATACACATATGGGGAGCCAGGAGCGCATTCATGACTGAGGACCTAAAAACCGCTCTACAACGTACCAGGCAGGAAAAGGTATAAGTGTTAAATTAATGGCGTAAATCTTCAAAATCACCACTACTCATACCTAAGTGTTTGGGCTACTTATCAATAAGCACATGAATGCCCTTACTGAGGACATTAGCGTGGAGGCTTATGGGGGTTACGATGCTTACTGTGTCCGGGGTTTAAAGTATTGAATGTGGAAACCTTATTAAAAAGCCGGTTAACCCTAGGGTTGATGACGAGGCGCGTGAGGTAGGATTTAATGACGGCTTCCAATTACTGACCATCAACAAGCTAACCTTAATTACGCCACAAGCCTTAACCTTACCTTTAAGCACTGCATCCTTACTGGCTCACCTCCTCGAATTCGTATTCACCGTGGTGCTTAACCAGTGTTATGCCGTATGCCTTAGCCGCATTAAGGAGTCTCCCTAGGCTTTTCCCTCCATTGAGTACGCCACTATTGGTATTATCAACTTGCCCCCTGGCGCCCTCTCCCTATATCTATCGACCTTCCTTGCCAGGTCCCTAATATCCCTAGACCTCAACGTTGTCTTTATCTCTATCAACAGTACCTTATCCTCAGTCTCCACGAAGCCATCAAACTCAGCCTCGCTATCAAGTCTAAGCCTCCTTATCCTATCCACGGTTATGTCATACCTCTCCCTCACCCAGCCCGGCAGGTAGTGCCTTATGTTCTGTTCCACAAGCTTGCCCACGGTTCTTGACAATCCGCCTAGATCCCTCGATATGCCCCTAACAGTCCTTGCCAAGTCCTCATGGTTTTTCCTTAATTCGCGTATCTCCTCCCATATCCTGTGGTTCTCCTCCCACAATTTACGCACCTCCTCCCTAAGATCCTCAATCGACTTAGTTAGCTTATTCACCGATTCTATTAATTGGTTAAGTGATGCATTCACGTTTATGATGCTGAGT
>LOCH01000163.1 GCA_001516765.1 Vulcanisaeta sp. MG_3
TCTCAAACCACTCCCTAGCACCGTAAATAACACGGACAGAACTCTCCCTAACGCTCGCGCTAAGCCTCTCGCTCTCGAGTTTAAGCTCTTCAATGCGCTCCCTCAATTTATTCATAGCCTCCTCTGCGCTCTTGGCCTTACGCTCAAGTTCCTTAGCCCTGTTAAACAGTTCATTAATGACGTCACCAACATCGGCATTTAGTGGTAGTGATACGGTAATGCCGCCAATATCCAGGGTCACAACCTTATTTCTCGGGATAAAGCCCTTGACCTTAATTCCCTGGTACTCCATGCCCTTAATCAATTCCTGAAACTCATCCTTATACGAAGACCAGTAATTCCTTAGGATACCTAGTAACTCCTCAATGACGTACTTCCAATTAAGGAGTACCTCGGCCTTAGTCCTCAATTCCTCGGACCCTCTCCTAAAATTCTCGATGTTAATCATTAACTCATCAATACTCTTTTCGAGTTTTGCGATCTCACCCGTTACACTAACAAGCCTTCTCTGGCTTTCCTCCCTAATCTCAACCTCGTGGAAGTACTCATCAACAGCCTCATTAAATTTACGGAATTGCCTAACTTCATCGTACTTGATCGACAAGAACTTTATTGGGGTTACGGTTATGGGGAGACCATTACTATAGTAAATAGTTGGCTCTAGGAACCCATTATTAATTGTATTGATTAGTTGGTTAACTACCGATAATATGGAATTAATGTCGACGGAGTTAACGGGACTTGAGCAGTCAATGGATGCCCTGGCACAAACCTCATTAGCCACCTCACCACCCAAGCCCAACCCCCTGGCAATGGCCCTACCCACTGTGTCGTAATTGCGCAATGCCGTCATAATATCGTTAATATTGCCTATGGGATTTACGAAGCTCTGCGGTGGTGGTTTATACTCAAGACCTACATTGACAACCCTATCCTTACCCCTATAACTCCTCAATACCCACTTGATCAAGCCGTCACCACCAACGTAAACCACATTCCAGGGCTCCAATAATTCCACCACTAGGTAGCCCTCATCAAGGGTTAGCTTAACCACCCTATCAAAGTTGAGCAATTCGATTCCCCCTAACCTGGAGTCCTCAATAAACTTCCTAAGCGGTGAAACACCCTCAGCACCGTGTTCAAGGATATAACTCGTTAACCCAAATCTGTGCGAGTTTGCTATCACGAAGTACTTCTCAGGGCCTTTCCTAAATCTAAGCAGTAGGGATTCGCCCATCCTATAGGCCTTATCGAGGATTGAGCCCACCAACTCCCTTAACTCAACAACCACAGCCAGTAGATCCAGTATATTTAATGATCTCTTTTGAACGGGCATTACTTCAGTTCTAAGCCCTTCTGAGCTTAATAAACAAATTACTTCTTCATAACCGCTGATCCCTGCTCCTTCAATAAATCAATCAATTCATTTATTGACTCCCTCAACGACCTAATCTCCTTTATAAGCTCATCAACACCCTCAAACTCAACCTTAAACTTGACACCACTTGCCTCCACAGGCTCATCCTCACTCACAGCGGCACGTTTCCTAACCCTTGCCCTACCATCCTCGTCCTCATTACCAGCCAACTCCTGAAGCAACTCCTCAAGGTCTACCTTCTTCCTCCTGCCAAACATACTGATTAAAACTTCCCAGGCAGATTAATAAGGCACTTCAACTGAGTAATACTGTGATTGGCGTAATCTATGATGATGCATACCTAGAGCATAAGCCGCCTAGGTACCACATTGAGAATCCTAGCAGGGTCTCATCAATAATGAGCGCGCTGTATCAAAGGAATATTCCCATAGAGAGGCCTGTGACGAACGTCAATGAGTGGCTGGTTAAAGTTCATGACTTAACCTATATACATCAAATAGATAGCGCTTGTGAAGGGAATTACGTGTTCATTGATGCCGACACCTACGTGAGCCCAGGCACGTGTAGGGCGGCTAGGCTAGCTGTTGGTGCCGTGATTAAGGGAATCGACAAGGTCTTGAGCGGTGAGTGGAATGCAGCCTATGCTGTGGTTAGACCTCCTGGGCATCACGTTGGTCGTTCTGGCAGGGCATTAATGGCTCCAACCCAGGGCTTCTGCATATTCAATAATGTAGCCGTTGGGGCTGTGTATGCTTTAAGCAGGGGTATCGATAGGGTGGCTATTTTGGACTTCGATGTGCACCACGGTAATGGGACCCAGGAGATATTCTATAACGACCCAAGGGTCCTTTACATAAGCCTTCACCAGGACCCAGTCACCATTTTCCCTGGCACGGGATTCATCGGAGAAGTTGGGGAGGGCGAGGGCGAGGGATTCAATGTTAATGTTCCATTACCACCACTCACCGGTGATGATGCCTATCAGGACGCCTTGAATAGGGTTGTCTGGCCAATAATTAATGAGTTCAAACCCCAATTGATCCTGGTTTCCCTAGGCTTTGATGCCCATGAACTCGAGACAATAGCGAACCTAAGGCTATCCCTAAACACCTACGCCGAGATGTTTAGGGGGTTAAGGGATTTGATAGGTATGGTTAAGGGGGTCATATTCGTACTAGAGGGTGGCTACAACTTCGAGGTGTTGAGCAGGGGGTCCAGGTTATTAGTTGATATAATGAGTAATAGGGATTTCGAGATCGATGAGGAGAGTACGGTCACGGATCCTAGGGTGAAGTCTCGCGTGAATTCCGTAATAAAGGAGGTTGTGGGTGTGCATAAGCAATATTGGCATATTGAATAGCTTAGGAAAGATTTAATAATCATCGCATGACCTACGTAATACGCGTGATGATGCTGGGCTGGATGAATGATGATTTCGGTTAATAGCGCTGAGTGGACTCATTCTTTTTCATATGCGGTATTGGGATTTTTGAGAAATTGAAATGTTAAGCCTAATTAACTTAAGGAGACTTATTATTGTTTGTGAGAAGGGTAGAGTTGGATTTTGTTCCTGGCCTTAGGGTTGAGTTTGTTGATAGGGATGTGGCGTTGAGGCAGGTTAGTGAATGGGCTGAGAAGGGGACTCGGTTCCCAATCGTCATCTTCGGTCCAGAGGGTTGTGGTAAGACGGCATTCCTTAAGCAAGCCGTCGAGATGCTTAGGGAGTCGGGTTATGAGGTGTTTTATATTCATCCGTTGGATGAGGTTTTTGATGCCAAGGTGTCGTTTCCCGACGTCAAGAGGGCATTCATGGATTTTGTGGAGAAGGCGCTTGCCGAGAATGCTGTTGGTAGGGTTGTTTGGGCTGTGTTCGATTTCACACGCAAGATATTGAGTATTAGGAGGTCTAGGGTCGCGGTCGTAGTCGATGATGCATTCCAGGTGATTGGTGTGGATAAGGCTGCGGCTTACGTGAAGGGATTGCTCAACATGATTGAGCATCCCGTCTATGACTATGACAGGATGGTTGTTCTCGTAGCCACAAGCGAGGGCTTGTCCAGGGATGAGATTGGTAGGCATTCCTGGGCTGAGATCACGCCCATATGGAACATGCCCCGGGGCGGTTTTAAGCAACTTTACGAGAAATTACCTGGCCCCAAACCGCCGTTTGACGATGTTTGGAGACTCACGGGTGGAAACCCAAGGATGCTAGCCAGGCTATACCAGGCTAATTGGCATGTTGATTATGTCTTAAATAGGATCATCGATGAGAGGGGTTTATCAAGGGATTTCATAGCCAGGTGGAGGAGCTGGCTTGAGAAGGTTGTCGACGATCCTGACGTTCAGGGGGAGCTTCCAGAGTCGACCTGCAGGCATGCAGCTAATTAGGAGGAATCTACTGATCTACACAATGTACTCCAGAAGGCTTTACCTTTGGATCGATGAGATGCCACCAGAGAGGGACTCTGAGATGGGCATTGGTAAATACGCGGCCTGGCATACGCCATTACATAGGGATGCGGTTAAGAAAGCCCTCAGCGAAGCTTAGGGCGTAAATTCTTAGTTCCGCGTTGATTACGACTACGAAACCCTCATTATTAGTAATCACGAGAATGGAACCTCAGCGATACCGTGGAATTATGATCACTTGCCTCCAGCACCTTCACTTATGCTGGATCCTCCAAAAGATGCTGATGTGTAGTTAGAGTGCCCTTACTGCCTTGTGCTAATTGTGAGTTAGTGATTTATTTCTCCTCATAGCTTACTTAGATGATGAGTTGCCGCACAAGTAGGTATTACATAGTTTTGGTTCTGTTGTTATTGTTACTCGCTGGCATTAACGCGGTCTTGGCACAACAAATTCAACTGCCCGTGTACATACCTGCCGTTAACGTTAGCATAACAGCCTTGTCCGCAAACGGTATGCCCCTCACGAAGTACGCGATTGTCGGCATAACCTGCGCCCAATACAACGTGAGCAACATAGGCCAGATAAGTGCGGTAATACCCATACCAAGCACAGGGAGCATAACGTGCAAGGCCTACGCATACTCCTTCGGCGTCTACTCAAGTAAGACGATAGTGCTCACAACCAATGAGAGTGGGGAGTCAATACCCGTAACCCTGGTAATACCCGTGAGTGGGTATTACGTGCCAGGCATAGGGTTTGTGCCCGTGGGTACGTTGGTGGCTATTGCCGTGGTAATCATAATAATCATAATCCTAATAACCATAGCGCTCATTGAGTACAGTAACTGGAGAAGAAAAAGATTAGCAAGACTCATTAAGCCGCCTGAGTGACCTAATGCGCAGTCATGGTCTGCGGCATAATATTGAGTGGCGGTTTGTCCAGGAGATTCCAATCACCCAATGAGCCCTGGGTCGACAAGGCGTTATATGCGATTAATGGTAAACCAATGATTGCGAAGATCTATGAATCGCTGAAGGTAATTGTTGATTCTGCAATCATAGCCGTGAATAATGAAGATAGGGCCAAAAGGTATAGGGAGGTTGTCCCTGAAGCTGAGTACGTTATTGATAATGAGCCGTTTAAAGGTCCATTGGCAGGGATTTACTCGGGGATTAGGGCGTGTAATGATGATTACGTGGTTGTCATACCCAATGACATGCCGTTTATAACACCGAATGCCATAGAGTTGATGGTTAAGGAGTTATCCAGCTTCGATGCTGTGACCTACATATTACCGAACGGACATATAAGTAATGCATTGATGGCCTTGAGGAGGGATGTGGCTATTCCAATCCTCAATAAACTAGCCGAATTAGGTAGGAGCAAGTCCTTCGACCTATTGAGGGGTGCGCCCAAGGTTCTATTTATGAACCCACTAACCCATGGAGTAGACGCTAAGTCTCTTGTTAATATCAACACAAGGGGTGATGTAACCAACGAACCTAGGTTGGGCGAGGTTGTGGTTAGGAACGACGTCAGCATAGTTAGGGACTTTAGGATAGATGATATTACCGATCTACGCGTCAGCAAATTAATAGGCTCGCTCTGGTACACAATAGCGACTGGCGATTACATACCGGAGTTCAGGCTGTACGCGGAGTCCGGAGTACAAATGTTAGTAGCCCATGTACTGCTTGATTCGAGGAACGAGAACGTGAGAGCCTTGGGTAGGAGGATACTGGATGCGTTGGGTGTGGAGAAGGCATGAAGGTACTAATAATGGCTGGGGGCAGGGGAAGTAGGATTGGTGACCCGAGTAAGCCGTTGATTAAAATCCTGGGAAAACCAATGATCGAGTACGTGATCGACGCAATAAATGGGTTGGGGGAAGTAAACATAGCCACAACAAAGGACCACGAGAGGATCATTCAATGGGCCAGGTCAAACAACTACACCATAGTCCTAACTAGCGGTAGGGACTACCCAAACGACTTAATCGAGGCCTTGAGACTCACGGGCACACCAACACTGGTGCTACCCAGCGACATGCCCCTATTGAGCAAGGAATTCATAACCAAATTCCTGAGGGCGGTGGCGCACATAAGGACGCCGATGGTTACGCTCGCGGCAGTGAGGGGTTGCGAGATTGAATATACGGGCATCAGCTACATTAGGGACTTAACCATGAGCAACGGCGTAATACCATGGTCAACCCTCACCACGGCATGGACCATGGAGCTAATAAACATAAACACAAGGGAGGACCTAGAAGAAGCAACCAAACTCATCCAAAGGAGGACACAGCAACCCATTAGATCTGTTAACTCATTAACAGCCTAAACCAACCTATAGGGTAGCGAACCAACGGCTAAGACAATACCAAAGCAGTGGGTTATCTACAGGGCATTATCAAGGGAACTGGGATTAGTGACCATAGACACGACCCATGAGGCACCATCAGAGTCGCTGGCTAAGTTAATTAATGAATCGAGGCTGGTAAATTAAACACTAGTGTAAACTTCAATACCCAATTTCCTAGCAGCCTCCAACCCNCT
>LOCH01000164.1 GCA_001516765.1 Vulcanisaeta sp. MG_3
TCCCCTTCGATATAATAACCAGGTACTTAAGGCGATAGTTTAAATATGCGTAATATTGAGTATTTCCCATAATGTCAGTTAAGATGATAGATATAACCAGTAAGGAGCCCGTCTATAGGGAAGCGGTGGCCAGGGGTTTCCTCAAGGTTGATGAGGATACAATGAGTGATTTAATCAATAACGGTGTTAGCGGTCTTGGTAATGCTGCATCAATAGCGAAGATTACGGCAATAAATGCCGTGAAAACCGCGTGGAGGTACATACCACTCCTCCACCCAATACCCATAACCTACGTGGAGGCTAGGGTTCATTATGAGAAGGATGGCATTGAAATGGCCGTACTAGCTAGGACAAGGGCACAGACCGGTGTTGAGATGGATGCCTTGTTTGGATTGTTCACGGGACTCCTGGCTGCCTGGAACACGATCAAGGGTTGCAGCAGGACATGCACCCCTGAGTGGGTCACCAATTTCATGGGTAAGAAGGTGCAAACCTGCGGCTCAAGCCGTGTTGACGGTATGTTCGATATAAGGGTTGTTAATAAGGTCAAGTCTGAGGATAGTGTTGGTCTTGGCATTGAGGATTTCGTGGACAATGCCAATGGGCCGCCAATCGTTACAATGTTCGATGTAACCACGGAACCCACGTACTACGGTGAAGCATCGGCTAAGGGATTCATAAGGCTTAGGGAGGAGACCGTGGAGCTCATTAGGCAGGGTAAGGTTGAGAAGGGTGATGTAATCACGGTTTCTAAGACGGCTGCAATAGTGGCTGCCAAGAAGGCATGGGAGATATTACCCCTCGTGCATCTAAACTACCTGACATACGTCAATGTGGATGCTAGAGTTATTGAGGATGGCGTCGAAATCGCTGTCGACACGCGCAATGTGTCTAATACGGGTTCAGCCATGGAGGCTGTGTTCGCCACGGGTGTGGCATTACTGACTGTTTGGGATATGGTTAAGAAATATGAGAAGGATGAGAAGGGTCAATACCCCCATACCGTGATTAGGGAGATTAAGGTGTTGAAGGCTTTGAAAACTCCAGCTGTTTAATGTTAATTATAAACCTCCTTAATTACCCGTTCAACTTCTTCAATATCCTTCACGGTATCAACGGACTTCCAATAAACATCCCTATAAACAATGCCCTTAATCCTCCTCTCATTAGCAAGCTTTGGGAACGCGGTCACCTCAATATCACCCTTATCGGGTAAGTACCTAAACACCTCCTTTGTGAACGCGTAGACGCCAGCATTAATTAGATAATCGAGCAATGGCTTTTCCCTAAACTCGGTTATGAAGCCATTATGATCAACATGCACTATGCCGTAGGGGCTCCTCATGGGGACCAGGGCTATTGTGGCTGTGATCTCTTCATTCAATTCATCTATTAACGGCTTTATAGATAGGTTGGTGATTATGTCACCGTTGAGTACGATGAATACCTCATCCTCAAGGAACTTCATGGCGTTCTTGATGGCACCACCCGTACCGAGGGGCTCCTCCTCAACGCTATAGAAAAGCCTAACACCAAACCTGGAACCATCACCCATAACCTCGAAGACCTTAGTCCTCAAGTAACCCACGGCAAGCACTATATCCTTAATGCCCTGCTTACTCAACCACTCAATCTGCCACTGGAGAATTGGTTTACCACCAACTTCCACCAGGGGTTTTGGCCTATCCAACGTCAGGGTGCAAGCCTTTTTCCAAACCCACCGGCTAGTATTAGTGCCCTTACCATGTATACCGAATAAGCGTTATTAGGTTAATTAACTTTAACCTCATCAAGGTATGCACACCCTATAGCTGGTTACAGAGGTGAAGCTACATGCGGTATCTCTTTCATAAACTCTAATTTGAAGTTAAATTTATTACTTAAACCTTAGGTTTATGAAGTTATGATCGAGAGGGCAATGGAATTGTTAAGGCAGGGTAAGATCATATTCATACATGACTCAGACGATAGGGAGAACGAGGTCGATGCCGTGATAAGGGCTGATTACGTAACACCATCAGTAATAACCTGGATGAGGCACAGGGCCGGCGGTCTTATATGCTTCGTTACTGAGGACTCGATAGGTAGACAGTTGGGACTTCAATTCATGAGTGAAATGCTTCGTAATGTGGGCTTTGACGGCCTCGTTAAAAGACCTAGTTATGGAGATGATCCGGCGTTCTCCATATACGTAAATCATGTTAAGACAAGGACGGGGATTAGGGATAGGGATAGGGCGATGACTATAACGAGGCTCGCGGAAATAGTAAAGATGGTGATAGATGGAAAAGTTAACGAGGCAAGGAAGGTATTTTATGAGGAGTTTTACGCACCAGGTCACGTACCAATACTACTCGGTAGAGTCGGACGTAGGTTTGGTCACACGGAGCTTTCGTTAATATTAGCTAAATTATCTAATGTACCACCATCCCTCGTCATAGTCGAGATGCTGAGTGATGATGGTGGAGCAATGGCTAAAGGTGATGTTGAGAATATAGCTAAATCACTTGGTACCGTGGTTGTGGATGGTGATGAAATAATAATGAGGGCCAAGGTAGAGGGTATAATTAATAGTACACCTTAATTTTATACCTAAGGAAGTCTAACATAACGTATTTTTCTCGTATTACTATCGTCCCTAACGGCTTGATATTGTTTAACCTCGCCTTTTCATAATTATCGTATTATTTGACATTTATTAAGAAATAATGCTAAGTTTGGCGTATTGATACCGATATATTTGTCCGTTGCATTTCCAAGCGATGTTTTTAAATACTCCCGAATTATGAGCTTTATTGACCAATATGGTCTCGCTAGAGGATCTGGCTAAGAGGGAATATGAGGTGGAGGGTAGGAAGTTGAAGCCTACGAAGGTTTGGAAGGTGCAGCCTAAGGGTAGGAAGGGTTTTGTGATGGCGTTGTTCAAGACGCCAGATGGTAAGACTGTTAGGAAGGTAATAGCGAAGGTAGACGAACAAGGAAACATAATAACCTAAACAAAACAAAAACAAACCAAAAATCAAAATTAAAAATAAAACCTTTCTTTTTCCCTTTTATTTCACAGCACTACACTCCTTTAATACTCATCGCCTATAGTATGTAAGTACACGCTTTATTGCCTTAGCCGTGTCCACGGCATCCTCCTCCGTGTATAATGGCCCTATCAAAATCGATACGATGCGCTCCGCTGCCCACTCGGCATTAGGCAATGGTTTGTACGTGACTTTCCTGCCGTAGTATGGGCATGACCAGGGGCAACCCTTCCCGTGATCAGCCATGTTTAGTATTATTGGTTCCTTATGCAGGGGTATTGGGTATGCCACCGTAGCTGCCTCGATACCCTCAGCCCTCAATGCATTCACAACCCTATCTCTACCAACCCTTATCTTCTCCAGGTTTAGTATTATTTGGAATAGGTGCCACGCATGCCTGATGTACGGCTTAGGGCGTGGGAACTGTACCAGGTCGTTCTCGATATACTCGAGCTCCTCCATTAATACCTTCGAAAACATCTCCTTGCGCCTTATTATCTCCTCAATCCTCTTCAATTGTGAATAACCAAGGGCTGCCTGAAACTCGGTCATCCTATAGTTATAGCCCAGCAATTCGTAGTAATACTTGCCAGTCTCACCATGACTCCTCAACAACCTAGCCCTCCTAGCCACATCATCGTTGTTCGTAACGACAGCGCCACCCTCTCCCGTCGTTATTGTTTTTGTGGGATAGAAACTAAGTGTTCCGACATCACCAATAGAACCAACGAAACTGCCCCTGTACATGGCACCGAGCGCCTGTGCTGTATCCTCAATGACGTATAATCCCCTCTCCTTTGCGATCTTCATTATCTCATCCATCTCGGCTGGGTAACCAGCCAGGTGAACTACGATGATAGCTTTAGTTCTATCAGTAATGGCTTCCTCGATCGAGGCTGGGCTTATGTTCAGGGTCTCCCTATCAATATCCGCAAAGATGGGGATTGCATTGGAATGTAGTATTGTTGTTACTGATGCAGCGAATGTTAGGGGTGTTGTGATCACCTCATCCCCAGGTCCAATGCCGAGGGCCTTTAGTGCTACGTGTAGTGCTGCTGTGCCGTTTGAAACAGTTACCGCATACTTAACGCCTAAGTACTTACTTAGTTCTTGCTCAAGGGCGGTATTCCACCTACCACCAATTGCAGATAATTGCCCCGACTTAAGCGCATCAACGACCAACTCGATATCCTCATCGGTTATCCACGGCCGATAACGAAGGGGTGATTTACCATCCCTAATTGGTTTCCCACCCTCAATTGCAGGTAATTCGTTCATTTAAAACAACAGCATGACTTGGCATTATAAATATTATCGTGCCTTAATGAACCTTAACCCTAATCCTGTATAGCCTTGATAATGCTTCCTCCAGTGCCCTGGTTTCGTCAGGGAAATTCTCGAGACCCAAAACCTCACCGGAGTTTATCATGTCATTAACCCACCTGCACTCCTTAGATATTAGTACCTCGCCAGTGTTTGGGTTGTAGAGTAGTGGGTACATTTTACAGGATAGTGGTTTCATGGAATGTATCGTGCATGCCCTACTCTCCTTATCGTAAAATGGGCAGTAACCCTTAATCAACCACCTATAAACCCTGACACCATTGATTGACAACTCACGATACCTAATTTCGAAACCCCTATTTTTAGCTAGCGTTTTAACTCTTGTTAATTCCTCTTCAAAGAGTATTGGGCCCCTCTCCTCATTATCAAAGTAACAGCACTCATCGCACCTAAGGCACTGAAACAACTTCATTATTGTTCACCAAGGTTGAGTACATTATTTATGAACGCTTCCCTCAGGCTCTCAATATCCTCGGCCCTCGGTCTCTTAATAACACCAACATCGGTTATTAAGTAATCCACCAAGTCAAAGGGTACCCTATCGAACAATGGAACCTCAATTGTCATGTCACCAATGACCTCACTAACCGTGTAAACCTCACCAACACCGCCGGTTGCGGCTTTATAGGACTCGGCAATAACTATTGTTTCAACATCGAACCTTCGGGCTGTGATGAGTAGGGTCTCCGTGCCGACCTTATTGAGGAAGTAACCATCGGCATACAGTCCATCGGCACCAACGATAGCGTAGTCAATCCCCCTTTTAATGAAGCTCGCTATTGCTGAGTCAGGTATTGGCTTGATGGTATTCACAAGGCTTGAGTAATCACTAATAGCTTGTGAAACTTCATTACCAGGTCTTGATTCCATTATGAACAGTGATTCGAAGCATTTACCCCATTGCGCCAGTGCTGTCTTAACGGCTGAACTATAGCTAATTGTTATGGCGCTGGATCCGCATTTAATGGCATGCTTATTCAACTGCCCAACTAACCTACTCTGTATCTTTGAGTATTCCTCCTTCAACCTACTGACCACATCATTGATATTAAAGCCCCTATTAAGCGCCTGGTCAATTATGTACGCGAGGTTCGCTAATGATGCCATCCCAGGTCTAATACTCCTTAACCTATTAACCAAGGCCTTGATCTCATCCTCACCAAACCCACTGCTTAGTGCCAAACTCACTGCCTCAATGCCCTTCAGGAAATACCAAGAGGCTCCATGAACCCTATCCTCCCTTAACTCCCTTAATAGTACGTCGATACCCATTATACACCATATCGAAGATAAAGGGGTTATTAAAAACTCATTCCGCACGGCTTATGATGATGACGTGGTTAATCATACTAAATAATTACTACCAATATATTTATTAACTAACTATTTATCAATCGCCAATGCTATATATAGAAGTCCCCGAGTGCATACTATGTGCCCTGGAATCAAGAATGCAGGAGATCAAGAAGTTTGGGGTTAATGATGTTAATAACTACATGAGAATATCGATGAAAATTTCGGAATTAATACCGAGAGGAAGAACCCCACTCTTCATCGAATCATTCGAGGAGATCATGCGAATACTAAATAATAATGACCCCCATGCGAAGGAGAAGGTAGAGCTAGAGAACGTGGCCTCATCAATACTACATAGAGTTATTGAAAATGCTGGTGATGATATAACCAGGTACTTCGAGATAGCTGCTGCGGCTAATTCCGTGGATGTCCCAATGAGGGATTATCAATTCGACATAGATGATTTCGTGAATAAATTGCTCGAGGATGCCGTTTGGTTAGGTATTTCTAAGAATAAACTGGGTGAGTTATTGGGTAGCGTAAGGAGTGTGGGTTATGTGGTCGATAATTCAGGTGAATTTCAAATAGATGCTCTATTAATAAGGAGGTTGGTTGACGTCGGCATCAACGTGACTGTTTACGCCAGGGGTTTACCCTACGAGGTTGATGTTACGGCAGATTATGTAAGTAAGGTGCTTAATAATACCAATGTTAAAGTCGTCTCCACAGGCACTAGGTACCCAGTATTTTATAATAGGAGCCTATTAGGGAACCTTAAGGAGCATGATTTAGTGATCTCTAAGGGGGTGGGCAATTTTGAGGCCTACTTGGAGAATAACCTAAACTTAAAGGTTCTGTTTCTATTCAGGGCTAAGTGCGGACCCATGATTAGGATGCTTAGGGTCCCCAAAAATAGCCCTGTTATCTATTCCACACTCTAAATAATACATTGCAATCACTAAAAACTACATATTAATAAATAGCATTTTATAATAAAAATCTTGACTTATAATAAAATTAATATGCAATTGTATGCACATAATAATTCTTCATTATACATAATGATTTACTTGTAGAATTATAGTTGATTTAGGTCCAAGGGAAAAGGCTTATATAATCAATTAATGCATTGCCCACGTGAAGTTCGCACTTAAGTGCTCCCCTGGCCAGAAGATAGAGAGGCGTAGTGAGAGGGTGGCCATTATAGGTGCCGGGCCTGCAGGACTTGGCGCAGCTGGTTACCTGGTATGTAAGGGTTTTCAGGTTGACGTGTATGATAAACTGCCAGAGCCTGGTGGATTAATGATCTTCGGCATCCCTGAGTACAGGGTTCCTAAGAAGAACGTTAGGGCTGGCGTTAAGGAGCTCATAGAGTTGGGTGTAAACTTCATACTCAAGACCAAGGTTGTCGCCGATGAGGAGGTACATGCTGAGGGTGACGATTTTGCAGAGAGCAAGGTGTATCTTGAGGATCTCATTAACAAGTATAATGCCGTATTAATAGCCACGGGAACCTGGAAATCAAGAAACCTTGGCATACCTGGCGAGAACCTAAAGGGCGTCTACCTAGCCCTTGATTACCTATACAGGATATACACGAGTGAACTCGGTTACCTACCCAAATCCGTGGTATACCCAACAGGTAATAGGGTGGCTGTGATTGGCGCAGGCTTGACGGCCGTCGATGCAGCAATAGAGGCGCAGAGACAGGGTGCTAAGGAGGTTTATGTTCTGTATAGGAGGACGATTAATGAGGCACCAGCAGGTAAGATGGAGATACAGGGCTTGATAAAGAGGGGTATCAAATTCGTGGAGCTCACAAACATAGTGGAGGTCCTAGGCAAGGATCACGTAGAGGCTGTTAAGTTGATAAAGATGAAACTTGGGAAACCCGACAAGAGCGGTAGACCAGCGCCAGAGCCAATTCCAGGTAGTGAGTATACCATGGAGATGGATACGGTAATAGCCGCAATAGGCGAAATACCAACACCGCCATTTAAGGATGGTTGTTGCGGAATCAAGTTGACACCCCACGGAACCATAGATATTGATCAGAAACACAGAACAACTAGAAAGGGTGTGTTCGCAGCAGGCGATGTAGCCACCGGACCAAGCCTAATAGGTAAGGCATTAAAGAACGGTATTGATGCCGCTATGGCAATTGAGGAATATTTACTTAAGGGTGGTTGGAGAGAGTAAAATTATTTATAATTTCAATCCCATTAAAATATAGCGATAATTTTTAAATACATACGGCATTAATTAAATAAGTTAACAAGATACAGAGATAGTACAAGTATGAGGTGGTGTTTAAATAAGTCTACTTACCTACCTGCTTCGTGAGACTCTTATCGTTTGTTTGGGGTAGTAAACAAAGGGTGGGTGCTTACGTCAATAATGTGGTTATGGATTTACCGGAGACTTACATGAGGATTTACGAGACAGATAACGCACCAAACTTTCTCTATGATATGAAATCACTGATTGAGGGTGGCGAACCTATCATGCAATTAATCAGAGATTTAATAAATAGGGCTTTAAAGTCGGGTAATGCCGTAGTTAGGGACCCAGCCTCGATTACCTGGTTACCGCCTGTCACAAACCCCGAGAAGATCCTTTGTGTTGCAGTCAATTATCGAGAACATGGTAAGGAAAGCAGCGCCAAGCCCCTAGATAGACCATACTTCTTCCCCAAGTTCCCAAACGCGCTTATCGGTCATAAACAACCAATACTGAAGCCTAGGGCTTCCAAGCAAGTTGATTGGGAAGTTGAGTTAGCACTGATCATAGGTAGGAAAGGCAAGTACATCGATGTTGATAGAGCCCTTGACCATGTTTTCGGCTACCTAATACTTAATGACATCTCAATGCGTGACTGGCAATTCCCCAGTAAGGAGCCCTACGGCATGGATTGGATCTACGGCAAAAGCATGGACTCATCAACACCCGTCGGCCCATACGTGGTAACGAAGGACGAAATAGAGGACCCACATAACTTAAGGCTAACCCTTAGGGTTAATGGTGAGGTGGAGCAGGACGACAATACGAAAAATCTCATATTCAAAATACCAGAATTAATACACTGGGCCTCACAGGGCATAACACTAAAGCCAGGGGACTACATAAGCACTGGAACGCCTGCAGGCGTGGGTTTTCCAAGGAATAAGTTCCTTAAGGGTGGTGATGTTGTGGAGGCTGAGATAGAGGGTATAGGCACGTTAATGAACACCGTTATCGAGGAATAATACTCGTGGTTAAAAACTAATTAGGGAAGCAAAAACCTTTAAACCATAAGCAATAAACAATCAAACGCCGGGGTGGCCGAGCCAGGTCCAAGGCGATCTCCGCAGGATTGACGCGGAGACCTTTACGGGCCTGCTAAGTCCGTCCCCGCAAGGGGCCCGGGTTCAAATCCCGGCCCCGGCACCAGGATAATTTTTCAATGTTTTCTTGAGTGTCTTGTTTTTAGCCGTTAGTTTGCCCTAGTGTTTACTTACGGGTTTAGGTTGGCTATTTCGGAGAAGTCTTTTCTGCCGAGGCCCTTTTGGTTGGCTGTTTCGAGGGTTTTGTTTATTGTGGTTAGTAGTGGTAGTGTTTTGCCTCTGTTTATTGCATGCTTTATTGTTTGTTCTGTGACGTATTTGGCTAGGTTTATTGAGAATGATTCTGGGTAGTTGTTGTTCAGCATCCAGGGTAGTCTCGTCCTTAGTTGTGCTGAGTCTGCCCCGCTCATGGTTAGCGCTTTCATTAGTGTGTCGTTGTTTAAGTTCAATTCCTTAATTAACGGCATTAGCTCTGCCAGAATTGCGGTGTTGGCTATTATTATTGATGTGCTTATTAACTTGAGTAGTGTGGCTTGTTCGTGGGATCCTACGTATATTGGCGTACCCAGTTGCCTGAGTCCCTCCTCACTGGTCCTGTATAACTTCTCGTCACCACCCACGAACATGACTAGAGTCCCTGACTCGGCTTGCTTGGGTCCTCCCTCGAGTCTGACGGTTAGGTAGTTCAATCCCTCCCTATTGACGGTATTGAGCACTTCGTTTAATTCCTCAATGCCCATTGTTGTTGTGTCTAGGATTGTTGATTTGGTGTGTAATTGCTTAAGTACGTCAATGACTTCATTACCTGTGGGTAGTGCAAGTATTGCGTAATCAACATCGGTGGGGCATTCTGACGCGTCATTAAGTGCCCTTAGTCCTAGATTTGTTAGTGATTGGTACACCGATTTATTCACGTCATATCCATAAACCACGTGGCCCCTCCCCAGGAGATTTACGGCAATGCCCCTGCCCATCCTACCCAGACCCACTATGCAGAACTTCATTGTCCTACACTTTTTCGATACATTAAAATTAGCTTTTGTGTCATTTATTTGACGCATTACGACCCATAGTGGAGCTTATTAGCCTATTTACTTTATCGATTATGTCCTTTGGGAAGTCGGCATCAACATCCATGGGGTACTCTCTACCTCCGTATTCCTCAGGTAATTTCCTTGTTGCATCAATACCCACCTTACTCCCCAGGTTCGGTATTGGTGTTGATGGGTCGAGCTCCTCAACTGGGTAATCATTAATTATTAGCACATCCCTGGCAGGATTTACGTGTGCAGCTACAGCATACATGACCTGGCGGAAGTCTTTAATGTCTATGTCGTGGTCGGTCACGATGATTATTTTACCCAGGACTGGAACCATGCCCCACAGTGTGAGCATTACCCTACGTGCGTGCCCGGGGTACCTCTTCCTAATGGATACTATCATTACGTACCCAAGGCCCTCAGGTGGTATTTCGATATCCACAATCTCGGGCATTAGGAGCGTGAGCATTGGTTTGATAACTTCATTACCAAACCTTATTATGCTTCCATCCTCGAGTGTTGGTTTACCTGTGACCGTGACTGGTATTAGTGGTTCCTCCCTTGAATAAATAGCTTTAACCTTGACGATTGGGTAGTCCTTGGCTATTGAGTAGACACCAACATGATCACCAAAAGGTCCCTCCCTAGCATACTCCCCTGTCAATTCACCCTCAATTACGAGCTCGGCATCGGCTGGGTAATCAACATCAACAGTAGAACCCCTAATCAACTCAACACCCTCACCCCTCAATACGCCGGTGATGAGCAGTTTATCCAGTGGATGTGGTATCGAAACACCCGCCATGAGCATCGTGACTGGGTCCGGACCAAAGACCACGGCTACCTCACCCTTACCCTCCAATTCGCTGTACATGGCACTTCTACGCCATGGTTGCCAATGCATTATGAAACGATCCCTACCGACTACCTGTAGTCTATAGTAACCGAAGTTTCGATAATTGCCATATTTAACGAAGGTTATGCCGAACGTTATGAATCGACCAGGTTCGCGAGACCATTGCCTAATGGCTGGTATCTTTGTTAAATCAATCTCCCTCCACTCGTACTTTCTAACTGGCCCGTTATTTACGAACTTTGGGAAGTATTGGGCATACCTTCTTAACTCACTCAATGATTTTAACGCGTCAAGTAAACCTCCAGGGACCCTGAAATTAATCATATTAGTTAACTCTGAAATGGCATCACCTAGGTTTCTACTCTCCATAACCATCGTAACCCTATCCCATTTACCAAAGAGGTTGCCCACGATCGGTAAAGTTCTCTCCCTGGTTCTTCTTATTATCACGGCAGGACCGCCGCTGTACATTAATTGCCTTAATAGTGCCGCAACCTCGAGGTCGACGCTAACCTCCTCATTAATCTCAACAAGCTCGCCCGCACTCCTTAATTTATCTAGGTACTCCCTGAAGCTCTTAATGACCACGTAAATACAGCTGGGGATTGGGAATTAATTATTACTGGTGCTGGTAATCCTTAAATCCAACCCGTAATTGCACCATATGATGGGTATTAAGTCATGGCTATTGTCATTCAGCCCCACAACCCTGACCAGCGCCTTCTCGTCAGTGACGCTGGGGACCGCATTGGCTTGGTACTTAAACAACAAGTTCGATTTTGTAACCTACGTAATAACACTGGTTGCATTACTGCTCGCCCAAGCTGGCGTTAACCTGGTACATGATTACTACGATTACCTAAGCGGCGTTGATGTAATATATAGATCGAGCGGCTTTTCCCATAGGCCACACCCAATTATAGACTTTGGCCTTAAACCCAGGAGCGTAATTGCTATGGGCTATGTATTTCTCGCAATAGCCTTTATGGCTGGTGTGTACCTATTCCTAATCGCTGGGTGGTCCGTGATAGCGCTGGCTGTTGCGGGTTTAGTAATTGGTGTTGGTTATAGTGTACCACCGCTAAAGCTTCACTATAGGGGTGTTGGTGAGGTTTTGGCTGCCATAGCCATGGGACCCCTGGTCACTTGGGGCTCGTACATAGTCCAAACGGGCATTTACACAAACCCTGCACCATTAATTGTCGGTATACCAAATGGCCTCTTCACACTACTGATACTATTGGGCTCTGGCGCGCTCGAGATTGATGCCTGCAGGGCTGTTGGTAAGATGACCCTAGTCCTACTGGCTGGTTTGAGGAATGTTAAGTACATTGTTTATGCATCCATAGCCATAATGTACCTGGCAATAATAGTTTCCGCAATACTCCACTACCTACCCTATATATCACTGGTAACGTTTGCATTGATACCCAGGACAATAGGGCTTGCCAGCCCCCTACTGGCGAGCGATGAAAATGAGGTCAGGAAGAGGTGGAGGGAGCTTAGGAAACTATGGGCTGGACCCTTCAGCGTTAGGTTGCTGATGCTCATAATATTCATAGCGACAATGATCATTGCACGTATTTATCCACCCTTATCAATCTAGTCCTCGTACATCTACAAAACTTAAAATACGTCAATTAACTATGGCGTGCATACCGCAAATAACCTTGAAAGGATGAGGACCAGGGCAGTAATTAGTGCATACCTCGGTTGGGTTATGGATGGATATGATGCGTTAATCGTTACCCCAATCATGCCATTATTAGGGCAATTGTTCTTTCCAGGCCCATACTCACTGCTCGGTGGAGTCTCGACACTCGTGGCAACGCTTGTCGGTAGACCACTGGGTTCCGTGATCATGGGTTATGTCGGTGATAGGTTCGGCAGGAGAGTTGGTTTGCTAGTCACTGTGCTTGGTTACAGTCTCTCGGCACTTGCCATAGCCCTGCTACCAACGTACTTAGCCATTGGCACGTTGGCACCAATATCGCTATTAATACTGAGGTTTTTACAGGGAATATTCCTCGGTGGTGAGTGGGGACCTGGCACGGCGTTAATCATGGAGTGGAGTAGGTGGAGGAGGGAGTTGACATCAGCCTTCGTGCAGAGCGGTTACCCCATCGGTGTCGTGATTGCCACGTTGGTCTATGCATTATTTATGGGCGCGGTTGGTCCTATGGAATTTAATAATTATTTCTGGAGGGTCTACATAGCCACTGGCGCGGTAGTTGCCCTATTGGCCTTTGCCGTGAGGAGTAGGCTTGTGGAATCACCATTA